>JALZND010000312.1 GCA_030857845.1 Bacteroidota bacterium
GATCAGGTTAGAATTATAATTTTGTGTAATGCCCCCTAAAAATGCAAGGCAGTTCTCACCACCATCGTGAAGCAGATGGGCCACCATTGATGAAGTGGTTGTTTTTCCATGAGTTCCTGCTACAGCTACCGTTTTATATTGCCTGGAAATCATGCCGAGAACTTCAGACCGCTTTTTTAAAGTATAGCCTTGTTCTATAAGGAAATTTAGCTGCAGGGAATCTTTGGGTACGGCTGGGGTAATGACAACAAGTACTTCTTTCTTGTCAGCATTTTTTACCAGGCCGGGGATCATCTCAATTTTATCATCATAATGGATTTGTATCCCTTCCTTTTCAAGTTCCCTTGTGAGTTCGGTAGCAGTACGGTCATAGCCTGACACCTGATGGCCATGGTACTTGAACCACCTGGCCAAGGCACTCATACCTATGCCGCCTATCCCTAAAAAATATACAATATGTAGATCTTTTAAACTCACTTTATCAGTTTTATAATTTCGTCAACAATATTTTCTGCAGCATCCCTTTTTGCGAGTTTACCAATATTTTCTTTTAATATATTTTGCATTCCCTGGTCGTATAAAAGTTGAAGTGCTTGGTCAACCAACTTCTCCTTTGCCTCCACATCACGTACCATAATGGCAGCATCTTTTTCTACCAGTGCTTTTGCGTTTTGAGTTTGATGATCTTCAGCCACATTTGGTGAAGGCACAAATATCACCGGCTTTTTTACCAGGCAAAGCTCTGATATTGACAATGCACCTGCGCGGCTTATCACTACATCCGCTGCTGCATAAGCCAGGTTCATTTCTTTCAAGAATTCAAAAACTTTAGTTTTTTCATTTAAATCAGACTTTAAAGTATTCATGATGTCCTGGAAATAATATTTGCCAGTTTGCCATATTAATTGTACACCGGCAGAATTAATCTTTTCAATATCCTTCAGTACGCTTTCATTAAGGGTCCTTGCGCCCAAGCTGCCTCCAATTACCAAAATGGTTTTAATGGCGGGAGATAATCCAAAAAATTCCATGGCTTCCTCCCTCTTTTCTAAATCGCCTGAAATGTCCTTCCTTACCGGATTTCCAGTGAGGACAATCTTTTCTTTAGGAAAAAATTTCTCAAGGCCTTCATGGGCCACACAAATTGTATTTACTTTTTTTGCCAGCAACCTGTTTGTTAAACCTGCAAATGAATTTTGCTCTTGGATCAAAGTTGGGATCCCCTGTTTTGAGGCTGCCTGTAAAGTAGGGCCGCTTGCAAAACCTCCTACCCCAATTACTGCATGTGGTTTAAAAGACCTTACAACTTTATTTGCTTTATATAAGCTCGAAACCAGTTTCAACGGAAAAGATAAATTGTCAAGAGTCAGCTTTCTTTGGATACCACTGATCCAAAGCCCCACAATTTTATAACCGGCCTCAGGTACTTTTTGCATTTCCATCCTGCCCAACGCGCCCACAAAAAGGATTTCTGCATCAGGAAACCTATCCTTTATGGTATTGGCTATAGCAATAGCAGGATAGATATGCCCCCCGGTGCCTCCACCGCTTATTATGAATCGATATGGTTCTTTTTTTAGCATTTAGCAATTAGCAGTTGGCTTTTAGCTCAATCCGCAGATTAAAATATTTAATTCAACATTTATTTAATATTCACATTTAGATACAACCCATTCTATCATTCTATCATTCTATCATTCTATCATTCTATCATTCCTAAGCCGCCCTTGCAAGTTTTCTTTTCTCCCCTGAAAGTGCTTTTAGCCCTTCTTCATCTTTACCCCTGCTGATACTTAATATAATGCCAAGCGCTACACCAGTGAACAATAAAGAGGTACCGCCCATACTTACCAATGGCAGCGGCAAACCGGTAATTGGCCCGAGGCCTACCGCCACGCCCATGTTTACCATTGCCTGAAGTACCAATGCAAAACTAAGCCCTGCAGAGAGTAGCCCTCCATAAGGTTTATCACTTTTGCCTACTGCCCTCATGCCTCTAAATAATAATGAGAGATAAAGAAATATCACTAAAACACCACCTATAGTGCCGTATTCCTCTAAAATAATTGCATATATAAAATCGGAATATGGGTGTGGAAGAAAATTTCGTTGATCGCTTTGGCCTGGTCCTTTTCCAGCTATTCCACCTGTGGCTATAGCAATATATGACTGTTTTGCCTGGAAGGGTATTTCTTGTTCTGTTGAAAAATTCTTAATCCTGTTCAATACCGTTCCACCCCGTTGACCGAAAGAAAGGGCAATTGAACCCGCCAATAATCCTACCAATGAAAGCATTGCGAGATATTTTACAGGAACCCTACCTATAAACATCAGCAGCATACAGGTTGCAAACAATAGAATTGCAGTTGAAAAATTTGTAAGGGCAATTAATCCACAGATCACCCCGCACCAAATAAGGATGGGAACAAAAGATTCTTTAAAATCTTCTATATTTTGTTGCCTTTTAGAAAGCATGCCCGCTAGGTTTGCAATTAAAGCAAGTTTTGCCAGGTCTGAAGGTTGAAAGGCCTGGTTGATGATCGGAATGGTGATCCACCTGGATGCCTCATTGATGTTCATCCCAAATTTATAAGTAATAAACAACAAGGGGACTGAGAGCCATAAAGCATACCTTGATAATCTTACAAAATATCTATAATCCATCTTATGGACCATCCACATAGCCATAAAACTCAGGATTACCAGAAAAGAATGCTTAATAAGGTAATACTCAGTATTGCCATGCATCTTCTTGTATGCTAAAGTACCAGTGGCACTATAGACAACAAAAATGCTTAATATAGACAAAGCAAAAACAATGAACCATATTACCGGATCTCCCTTTAAATTCTTATCTGTCCATTCTTTTATCATAATATTTAGTTCTTAGTTCTCAGTTCTCAGTTTTCAGTTCCCAGTTCTTAGTCTCAATTGCTGTAGCTGGATTCTGCTATTTTTTAAATTTTACCGTTAAATCATATCGTTATTTATCTTTTCACTGATCATGGTTAATTGCCAAACTTTTTACTATTTTTTTAAATTGTTTTCCCCGGTCTTCGTAATTTTTAAAGAGGTCGAAGCTGGCGCAGGCGGGGGAGAGTAAAACTATATCTCCCGGGGCTGCGGCTTTAAAAGCTTCGGCAACTGCATCTTTTATATTTTTGGTATCGATTATTGTTTTTATTTGACCATTGAAGGCCTTTATTAACTTTGAATTATCAATGCCAAGGCAAATTAAGGTCTTTACTTTTTTGATGGCCATCTCCTTGATCAGATCATAATCATTGCCTTTATCAATACCCCCCGCTATCCAGATGAGCTTTTCTTCAAAGGCATCAAGCGCATAGGAAACAGAATCTATATTAGTGGCTTTTGAATCGTTTATAAATTTTACTCCATTGATGGTAGCAACTGGTTCTAATCTATGAGGGGCATTTACAAAATCCTGTAAACCTTCTTTTAATACTTTATCATCGACTCCTACTATTTTTGCTGCCAATGCTGCAGCCATACTGTTGATGATATTATGTTTACCTTTTAATACAATCTTATCAACCGGGATTGAAAAGGAGTCATTTTTAAGCGTAATGTTTATGGCTTCATTTTTGAAATAAGCACCGCTTTCTAAAGAAGTGCTTAATGAAATTGGATGTAATTGAGCTTTTAATTCTCTCTTATTAATTTCTTTGGATAAAATTTCGCTATCCGCATAATAAATGAAATGATCTGTAACCGTTGTTTTTTGTGTAATCCTGAATTTTGAATTGATATAATTTTCCATTTTATAGTTATAGCGATCCATATGATCAGGAGTGATGTTAAGAAGTATTCCAACATCTACTTTAAAATCGAACATTCCATCAAGCTGAAAGCTGCTAAGCTCCAGTACGTACCAGTCAAATTGATTATCAATAACCTGCTTGGCAAGGCTTTCTCCTATGTTTCCTGCCAATCCTACTTTGAATCCTGCTTTCTTTATAAGGTGATAAGTAAGCAAAGTTGTAGTGGTTTTTCCATTGGTGCCGGTGATTGCAATATATCTGGCGTTGGTATAGCGTCCGGCGAATTCTATTTCAGAGATCACTGGAATTCCTCTTGCAGAAAGTTTTACAATAACTTCCGCACTATCAGGAATTCCGGGGCTTTTAACAACCTCCATAGCATTGAATATTAAAGCTTCTGTATGCTTTCCTTCTTCAAATTCTATATTATTCTTCTCCAGTATATCTTTGTAATTTTGGGCAATAGCTCCCTGATCTGACACAAATGTGCCAAATCCCTTAGCCTTTGCCAGCAAGGCAGCACCCACTCCACTTTCACCTGCTCCTAAAATTACTATGTGCTTTTTCACCGTATAAATCCTTTATTTTTTTCTATCTTCATTTTCTATTCACGTTCAATCCCTTCAGGATTGTATCAATCTTCATATTCCCTCTGCTATTCATGTTCAATCCCTTCAGGATTGCATCTATTTCATCTTCCCACTTCTATTCACTTTTAATCCCTTCAGAATTGTTTCCTGATCTTCCATCTGCTTTTTCGCTTTTTTAACTTCTATTTTTCTTTAATACTTAATCTACACTTCTTTAACTAAAAACTGCGAACTCTTGAACTCAAAACTACCTGAACTTTCTCGCCTCCCCCGAACTATCTGAACTACCTGAACTAACAACTAAGAACTGAGAACTCCTGAACTCAGAACTACCTGAACTTTCTTGCCTACGAACTATCTGAACTACCTGAACTACCTGAACTCTGAACTACC
>JALZND010000313.1 GCA_030857845.1 Bacteroidota bacterium
GGCTTTTAGAATGACAGGATAACCTATTTCTTTGGCAATCTGCATGCCCTCTTTTATCGATCCTAACAATCCTTCAGAACCTGGTATGGTAGGAACACCAGCTTCTTTCATGGTTTTTTTTGCAGTAGCCTTGTCACCCATCCTGTTGATCATGTCAGGGCTTGCACCAATAAATTTTATATTATATTCTTCACATACCCTGGAAAATTCTGCATTTTCAGATAAGAACCCATAACCAGGATGGATGGCGTCTGCATTGGTGATCTCTGCAGCTGCAATTAAGCTGGGGATATTTAAGTAGGAATTTTTACTTGGGGCAGGCCCTAAACAAACTGCCTCATCTGCGAAACGAACATGAAGGCTTTCTTTGTCTGCTGTAGAATAAACTGCCACAGTTTGAATACCCATTTCTTTGCAGGTACGAATTACCCTTAAAGCTATTTCTCCCCGGTTGGCAATAAGTATCTTTTTAAACATCTAATTATTAAAAGGTTGCTATGGCAGTCTTTTCAGCGTACCATTTAAATGATTAATTTTTAATTTGGATTTAAAAAGCCGATTATCGACTTTAAAAGTGTTTTTGTCTAAGCGGGGTCTACCAGGAACAACGGTTGATCGTATTCTACCGGACTTGCATTTTCAACCAATATTTTTACCAAAGTCCCTGAAATCTCAGCTTCTATTTCATTGAACAGCTTCATTGCTTCTACAATACACACCGTTTGCCCTGCAGTTATTTTATCTCCAACGTTCACAAAATAAGGGCTTCCAGGATTTGCACACCTATAAAAGGTGCCTATCATTGGTGAGGTTATAACTTTATATTTTGATTCATCCGGTACGCTGGCTTTGTTATTGGCTTGATTAATTTGGACTTCAGTACTTGGAAGTGATGACACTGTTGAAGAAGTTTGTTCTTCCAATTGAGTTAGTTTTGCAGGGGAAGATTTTACATTTTCACTGTTCTTTTTGGCTTCAGTGTTTCTTTTTACCTTGATCTTAAATTCTTCTGTTTCAATGTTTACCTCATCCAAACCAGACTTGGCAATAAAATCAATTAAATCTTGTATCTCTTTAGCTTTCATTCGTAGATCGTTTTATACATTGTTTTGGAAACCCAAAAAAGTTTAATTCAAGCACTTATTTATTTGATGCTTCAAGTATATATAATGTTTGTCAATTTTAGATATAAGTTTAATATTAAATCCTTTTGATATTTAATTTAATATTTTTATGGCTTTAGCAAATTTTTAATACAGCCGTTGTTGCCAAACATATTTGTATTCTGAAAAAAATCATCAATTACAAATGTTCGGCAATTTAGAAAGAAATATAAAGATATAAAAAAATAACACCTTCTAATCACTAATATTAAGGCCAACTAAGAGAGGTATAAATGAGCATAATTTTATTTTAAGATATGTCACTCCAATTAAAAATTTATCTCTAATTATATTTAAATTGTACCTTATTGTTTGTCGAATTAATAGATAAACAATGACCTGCCCGGGAAAAACTTAAAGTATCTAATGATTTAATATCCCCAGGTAAGGAATATAGATCCCCAGGTAAATCCACCACCAAAGGCTGCAAGGATCAGGTTGTCGCCTTTTTTTAATTTTGATTCATAATCCCACAGACACAAGGGAATTGTTCCGCTGGTAGTATTGCCATATTTGTGGATATTGATCATTACTTTTTCATGCCCAATTTCCATTTTGGTTGCGGTGGCGTCAATGATTCTCTTGTTGGCTTGGTGTGGTACAAGCCAGGCGATATCTTTTGAAGTCAAATTGTTCTTCTTCATGATATCTGCGGAAATTTCTGCCATATTGGTTACAGCAAATTTAAATACTGTTGAACCTTCCTGGAACACAAAATGCTCCCGGGCTTTTACAGTTTCAACTGTAGCGGGCCTGCGGCTTCCCCCGGCTTTCATGTGCAAAAAGTCTGCACCTGTACCATCAGTCCTTAAAATTGAGTCTTTTATCCCATAATTTTCTGTGGTGGGCTCTAATAATACAGCCCCGCCACCATCGCCAAAAATAATACAGGTAGACCGATCGCTATAATCTATGATGGATGACATTTTATCCGCCCCAACCACAATTACTTTTTTGTACTTGCCGGATTCAATGAATTGTGCGCCTGTCACCAAGGCAAAAATAAAACCTGAACAGGCTGCCTGGATATCATAGCTAAAAGCATTTTTTGCCCCTACAGCATGTGAAATTATGTTGGCCGTGGCAGGGAACAACATGTCTGGGGTTGTAGTAGCACAAATTATCAGTTCTATATCTTCAGGATCTGTGCCTGTTTTTTCAAGCAAACCTTTTACAGCTGCTTTGCCTATTACCGAGGTTCCTTGATCTTTTCCTTTTAAAATCCTTCTTTCTTTTATACCGGTACGTGTGGTTATCCATTCATCATTGGTATCTACCATGGTAGATATCTCTTCATTTGTTAAAACGTATTCAGGCACATAGCCATGTACACCAGTAATGACGGCTTTGGTTTTAATCATAGTGAGGTATTATTAATGAAATAGGGAGCTTCTGTGAACCCTTTAATCCCTATATGTAGATTTAGGTTCTTAAGAAAGAACGGCATAGCTAAACAAGGTATGCATTTTGAGTTATCCATTCAGTTTAGTCCTAAGGAATGAGTACATGCACAAAGCTATAAAAATATAGTAATTGAATATCTTCTTCTGGGATTATTTTAAACAAAATGAATAGTTAGTATAAGCTTTACTAAATGATCATTAAGAACAATATACGAATAGGGATGGATGGGGTAGATATGGTTAATTAAATGGCACCTTTTCCACATAATAATATGTGAAGAAAGTGCCATTTAATTTTTAAATAAGCCTTTTATACTGCTATTTGTTTTTCTATAACTTGTTTGCCTTTATAATAGCCACAGTCATTGCAGATTCTATGGTAAAGTACAGGGCTACCGCAATTAGAACATTCAGAAAATGTAGCTATTGTACCTTTATAATGAGTTCTTCTCTTATCTCTTCTGGTTTTGGAGGTTTTCCGTTTAGGATGAGCCATTTTATTATTATTTAAATTTAATTATCGTTAAGATTATTTTTCAAGTTTTTTAAAACATCCCATCGTGGATCTGCTTCTTCATCATCACCATCCTCAATGTCTTCTTCATCAAATTCGTCTTCGTCAACTGAGGTATAAACCAACCTTACTTCAGACTCATCGTCTTCCTCGGTCATGTGCAATGGTGATATCTTTTTCATGGGGATAGCAAGATTTATAAAATCATAAATATGCTGTGCCACATTAATTTTTTGAGTGAGTTTTGTGATGACCATAATTTCATCATTCAACTCCATTTCCTCTTCACCATATTTATACAATACCCTATCATTATATGATAAAGGGTAATCGAATAAATCCAAACTTCTGTCACATTCTAGCTCAACAACCCCTTCAATTTCTAAAATAGCTTCTATAAGCGTTTCTGTCTTTTTTAAAGTTACTTTAGCTACGGCCTTGCCTTTTTGGATCAAGCCGGTTTCGAAAAATTCAAAAAATGAATTGTCGATATCAAATGTATACTCGTGCGTGGAATTACTTAACCTGTAAATATCAATGTTAAAGTTCCTAAGCTCTTTCATTTCCAATAAATTTAAAAATAAAATTAGAGCCATTGTTTCCAAACCTAAAACATGGCTTTGAAGGTGTTAACCAACAATCATATTTAAATTAACTTTGGGCAAAAAAGTTTATTGTTTTGAAATTTTATTAATAATTACTCCTGCCTTAGTTTCTTGTTTTAGAAATAAAGACCGCAAATGTAGGTAAATATTTTTTATTAAAAAAGATTAACTGGTACTTATTTAGAGCTAATCAATTTTATGTTATTTGGGGTTTTGCTCCTAAAGCTAATGCTTCTCTTTCATCCAATTTTCATCAGTTCATAAAATTAAATAAACTAAACATACACTGGTGCTTCTGTTAATTTATGTAAAGCTTGATTTTAAACTTAATCTCCACGATTAAACAATTGCATCGATTTTTTCAAGCCTTGCATTTAGAATATCCGATACCAGATAGATAGCTTCTCTCATGGAGCTTTCATTGGCAATGTTTTTACCTGCAATACTATATGCAGTGCCATGATCAGGTGAGGTCCTTACAATAGAGAGGCCAGCAGTAAAATTTATGCCTGTTTCAAAGGCAAGAGTTTTAAATGGGATCAGGCCCTGGTCATGGTACATAGCAAGGACCCCGTCAAACTTCTTGAATTGCATCATCCCGAAAAATCCATCTGCAGGATAAGGCCCAAAAACAAAAGACCCTTTTTTCCTGAACCCTTCAATTACCGGCGAAATCAACTCAATTTCTTCTTTTCCAAGTACACCATCTTCCCCTGCATGAGGGTTGAGTCCCAATACAGCAATTTTTGGTTTTTGGATACCAAAATCTTTTTTTAGTGAATTTTCGAAAATCCGAATTTTTTCAGAAAGTTTTTCTGTGGTTACATCATTGCAAACATCCTTTAATGGAATGTGCCCAGTAACCACCCCAACCCTAAGGCCATCATTTACCAAAAGCATTAAGCTTTCATTACTGCCAAAATGTTCTGTAAAATACTCTGTATGACCTGGGAAGTTGAAAGCTTCGTTTTGAATGTTTTTTTTGTTGATCGGGGCAGTAACCACAGCTTCTATAAGCCCGGCCTTTAAATTTTCAGTGACTTTTTTTAAAGCCATATAAGAACAAAACCTGTC
>JALZND010000042.1 GCA_030857845.1 Bacteroidota bacterium
ATCAATCCCATTAGGTAATTGTTCCAAACAGCATCAACTTCTTCTTTGGCTTGTTTTACCAACCTGTCTTTTGCGTCAGGGATTTTGACATCGCCAAGTCCCATTGACAATCCACCTTTGTAAGCAGATTGAAAACCTAGTTCTTTGATATCATCCAGGAAATGTGCGGTACGTGCCATTCCTGAAATTTTAAATACATTTGAAATAATTGACTGAAGTTTTTTCTTGGTCAACAGCTCATTCACATAACCTACTTCATCTGGCACATGCTGATTGAACAATACTCTTCCTGCAACAGTCTCTATTAATTTTAAGCTAAGATTATCATTTTCGTCCCTAACCTTCACACGTACTTTAATATAAGCATGCTTTGAAAGTTTGCCTTCATTTAAAGCAATAATAACTTCGGAAGGGCTATGGAAGATCATTCCTTCTCCCTGTACTTTATGAGTAGGAGTGCTTCTGCGTCCTTTTGTTACATAATATAAACCTAACACCATGTCTTGCGATGGTACGGTAATAGGAGCACCATTAGCTGGGTTAAGTATATTATGTGAGGAAAGCATCAATACGGAGGCTTCTAAAATTGCTTCATGTCCTAGTGGAACGTGAACAGCCATCTGGTCACCGTCAAAGTCGGCGTTAAATGCAGTACATACCAATGGATGCAGCTGAATAGCTTTTCCTTCTATAAGTTTAGGCTGGAATGCCTGGATACCAAGCCTGTGTAGTGTAGGAGCTCTGTTTAGCAATACAGGATGCCCTTTCAAAACATTCTCTAAAATATCCCATACTACAGGGTCTTTTCTGTCAACTATTTTTTTAGCAGACTTAACAGTCTTAACAATGCCTCTTTCAATTAATTTCCTTATAATAAAAGGCTTGAATAGCTCTGCTGCCATATTTTTGGGAAGCCCGCACTCATGAAGTTTTAATTCAGGACCAACCACAATTACAGAACGCCCAGAATAATCCACCCTTTTACCCAATAGGTTTTGCCGGAAACGTCCTTGCTTTCCTTTAAGCATGTCACTCAAAGATTTAAGGGCCCTGTTTCCATCAGAACGGACAGCATTTACTTTACGAGAGTTATCAAATAAAGAATCTACTGCTTCCTGAAGCATCCTTTTCTCATTTCTAAGGATTACTTCCGGGGCTTTGATATCAATAAGTCTTTTCAGACGATTGTTCCTGATAATTACCCTTCTATAAAGGTCATTTAAGTCAGATGTTGCAAACCTTCCACCATCCAAAGGAACAAGTGGCCTTAATTCTGGTGGGATAACCGGTACCATTTTAATGATCATCCACTCAGGACGATTTTCAATCCTGGTCCTTGCATCCCTGAATGCTTCTACAACTTTAAGTCTTTTTAGGGCTTCAGCTTTTCTTTGCTGAGAAGTATCTGTAGCAGCCTGATGCCTTAAGCTATAGGAAAGATCATCAAGATCCAGCCTGCCCAATAACATTACAAGTGACTCTGCACCCATTTTAGCGATGAATTTATTTGGGTCATCATCATCCAACATTTGGTTTTCGCGTGGCAATTTATCTACGATGTCGAGGTATTCGTCTTCTGTTAAAAAGTCGAGGTAGTTGATTCCATCTTCGGCTTTTATACCTGGTTGAACAACTGCATATCTTTCATAATAGATAATTTGGTCCAATTTCTTTGTAGGCAAGCCTAGCAAATAACCAATTTTATTTGGCAAGGACCTGAAGTACCAGATATGTGCAACAGGGACTACAAGCTCAATATGGCCCATTCTTTCCCTTCTTACTTTCTTCTCAGTAACTTCTACACCACATCTGTCACAAATAATACCCTTATACCTTATTCTTTTATATTTACCACAATGACATTCCCAGTCCTTAACGGGCCCGAAAATCCTTTCGCAAAAAAGGCCGCCCATTTCAGGTTTATAAGTTCTATAGTTTATGGTTTCAGGTTGGGTAACCTCCCCATGAGAGCCTTCCAAAATTGATTCGGGAGAAGCCAAACTAATAGTAACTTTGGAAAAGTCATTATTTAATTTTTTATTTTTTCTAAATGCCATAAATAATGGGATAATTAGTTAAATACTGGTGTGCTAATTTGTATTTATTCTATGAGAGACTTGGTAATAGCACATTACCAAGTCCTCTCACAGCATTACTTAATCCAAAGTGATTTCCAAAGCCAAACCTCTCAATTCATGAACCAATACATTGAATGATTCAGGGATGTTAGGTTTGTTCATATTTTCACCTTTAACAATTGCTTCGTAGGCTTTGGCCCTTCCGATAACATCATCTGATTTGATGGTAAGGATTTCTTGCAGAACGTGCGCAGCTCCAAATGCTTCCAATGCCCAGACTTCCATCTCTCCAAACCTCTGGCCTCCAAACTGGGCTTTACCACCCAATGGCTGTTGCGTAATAAGTGAATAAGGTCCGATAGAACGAGCGTGCATCTTATCGTCAACAAGGTGGCCTAATTTAAGCATGTAGATAACCCCAACTGTTACAGGCTGATCAAATTTGTCACCTGATAAACCATCGTATAATGGAGTCCTGCCAAATTCCGGTAATTTAGCCGCTTTTAGCTCAGCGGAAACTTCCTCTATAGAAGCCCCGTCAAATATTGGAGTAGAATATTTCCTTCCCAATTTCAATCCTGCCCAACCCAATACTGTTTCATAGATCTGCCCAAGGTTCATACGTGATGGTACACCAAGCGGGTTAAGGACTATATCAACAGGTGTTCCATCCTCAAGGAATGGCATATCTTCATCACGCACAATCCTTGCAACCACACCTTTATTTCCATGTCGACCTGCCATTTTATCACCTACTTTAAGCTTTCGCTTCTTGGCCACATATACTTTGGCAAGTTTTACAATTCCTGCAGGAAGCTCATCGCCTACCTCCAACGTAAATCTTTCCCTTTTAAAGGCACCTGATATCTCGTTCCTTTTTTTATTGAAATTCTTTACCAATTGAACCAAAACCTTATTGGTTTCGTCATTGGTCCAATTATCCAAATTTAGGTCAGATATAAGGTTTACTTCTTCAGGAACATTATAAGTACTTTCATCGCGATAGATGTTTTTATCAGGGAATATATTTTCTTCAATGTTTTTAACATTGAATTTTACTCCTTTACTGATTACTTCATCGCCAAATTTATGCTTAACACCCTGGCTGGCTTTACCATCCAATAGTTTTACCATCTTACGGATCATTTGTCCCCTTACCTCAAGAAGGTCTTTGCTGTACCTGTTTTTAAGTACTTCAACATCTTTTTTGGATTTTGCCCTAAGATCTTTGTCTTTTTTAGGCCTGCTGAACAATTTGGTGTCAATAACTACACCTCTTAAAGATGGAGAAGCTTTTAATGAAGCGTCTTTTACATCACCAGCTTTATCACCAAAGATTGCACGAAGCAGTTTTTCTTCTGGGGTTGGGTCACTTTCACCTTTAGGGGTGATCTTTCCAATCAATATATCACCTTCTTTGATTTCAGCTCCAATTCTTATGATACCATTTTCATCAAGGTTTTTAACAGCATCCTCGCTGACATTAGGGATCTCAGAAGTCAATTCTTCTTCACCCCTCTTTGTGTCCCTTACTTCTAGTTCAAATTCTTCAATGTGAATTGAGGTAAAGATATCTTCCCTTACTACCCTCTCTGAAATAACAATAGCATCCTCAAAGTTATACCCTTGCCAAGGCATGAATGCTACTTTAAGGTTCCTTCCAAGGGCAAGCTCTCCATTTTGAGTAGCATACCCTTCACAAAGTGGCTGGCCTTTCGTTACCCTTTCGTTTTTGAAAACAAGAGGTTTTAGGTTGATACAAGTATCCTGATTGGTCCTTCTGAATTTGATTAGGTCATAGGTTTTAACATCTTCGTCAAAACTTATTAATCTATCATTATCGGAAAGATTATATTTTAATACAATTTTGTTTGCATCAACATACTCAACAATACCGTCTTCCTCTGCAATAATAAGGCTTCTTGAGTCTAATGCTACCCTTTTCTCTAAACCAGTACCCACAATTGGAGCTTCCGGGCGAAGCAAAGGAACAGCTTGGCGTTGCATGTTTGATCCCATCAAGGCACGGTTGGCATCATCATGCTCCAGGAATGGAATCAACGAAGCTGCAACTGACACGATTTGATTTGGGGCAATATCCATGAATGAAAGTTGATCAGGGTCCACAACTGGGAAGTCACCTTCAAACCTGGCTTTTACTTTATCATTAATAAAATTCCCCTCATCGGTCAAAGGCGCATTTGCTTGTGCTATATTATGGGAATCTTCTTCTTCTGCTGTAAGGAAAATAACTTCTCCAGACATGTTTACTTTACTATCTTTTACATCCCTATATGGAGTTTCGATGAAGCCCATATGATTTACCTTGGCGTGAACGCAAAGTGAAGAAATCAGCCCAATATTTGGGCCCTCAGGTGTTTCGATAGTACACAACCTGCCATAGTGGGTATAATGAACGTCCCTTACCTCAAAACCGGCCCTCTCCCTGGAAAGACCACCTGGTCCGAGTGCAGACATTCTCCTTTTATGTGTAATCTCAGCCAATGGATTTGTTTGGTCCATAAACTGTGATAATTGGTTGGTTCCAAAGAATGAGTTAATTACAGAAGATAATGTCCTTGCATTGATCAAATCAACAGGTTTGAAATCCTCATTATCACGAACGTTCATCCTTTCTTTAATGGTTCTTGCCATCCTGGCAAGCCCAACACCAAATTGACTATAAAGTTGTTCCCCTACCGTTCTAACCCTTCTATTGCTCAAGTGGTCAATATCATCCACTACAGCTTTAGAGTTAATCAATCCAATCAAATATTTAACAATTAGGATAATATCTTCGGTTGTTAAAACTTTGGTTTCAGAACTTATATCAAGTCCTAATTTCTTATTGATCCTATACCGGCCTACTTCACCAAGGTCATATCTTTTATCACTAAAGAAAAGGTTCTGTATAACATCACGGGCAGTTTGCTCGTCGGGTGCTTCAGTATTCCTTAATTGACGGTATATTTGCTCAACTGCTTCTTTTTCAGAATTTGAATTGTCTTTTTGAAGCGTATTATATATAATAGTATAATCTGTAACGTTGACATCTTCCCTATGCAGGATTATAGATTTTGTTCCTGAATCAAGGATTACTTCAACATCTTCTTCCTGAAGTATGGAATCACGCTCAAGAAGAACTTCATTTCTGTCTATGGAAACAACCTCACCAGTATCCTCATCCACGAAGTCTTCAGTCCAGGTCCTAAGAACCCTCGCGGCTAATTTCCTTCCAACTACTTTCTTTAGGGAAGCTTTATTTGCATTTACTTCTTCAGAAAGCCCGAACAAGTCAAGGATGTCTTTATCCGAACCAAAACCAATAGCCCTTAACAGGGTAGTAACAGGGAATTTCTTTTTCCTGTCTATATAAGCATACATGACATTGTTTACGTCAGTAGCAAATTCTATCCAAGAACCTTTAAAAGGGATAATCCTGGCAGAGTACAGCTTTGTACCGTTGGTGTGTTTACTTTGTGCAAAGAAAACACCTGGCGAACGGTGAAGCTGAGAAACGATAACCCTTTCGGCACCATTAATTACAAACGACCCTTTAGTGGTCATATAAGGTATATTCCCAAGGAATACTTCTTGTTGTATGGTTTCAAAATCCTCGTTGTCTTCATCGTTACAAGACAGGCGTAATTTTGCTTTTAGGGGAACAGAATAGGTCAATCCTCTATCAATACATTCATCTACGGAATATTTTGGAGGATCCACCAGGTAATCTATGAATTCCAGAACGAAATTCTCCCTGGAATCTGAAATTGGGAAATTTTCAGAAAATACTTTAAACAAACCCTCTTGAGTTCTTTTTTCGGAAGGTGTCTCCAGCTGGAAAAAGTCTTTGAAGGATTGTAATTGTATTTCGAGAAAGTCAGGATAATCGATAACGGATTTAATAGAAGAAAAACTTATTCTATTGGTTTGCTTATTATTATTAGCCAAAGCTTTATGATTTAAAAATGTTTAATATATGTAAAAACACATACTGCATAACAGCGGATGCCTGGTGAATAGTTCATTTAAAATAAAAACTATCTACAAACAGGAAAAGACCTGACGAAATGCCAGGCCTAAAATTTGTAGGCGACCATTTATCTGGTAAATGGACAAGCTGATTATTTTACTTCAACTTCAGCTCCTGCCTCTTCTAATTGTTTTTTCAGTGCTTCAGCCTCGTCTTTGCCTACACCTTCTTTAACTGCTTTTGGTGCACCATCAACCAGTTCTTTTGCTTCTTTAAGACCTAAACCGGTAAGTTCTTTTACTAGTTTCACAACTGCTAGTTTAGCTCCGCCTGGTGCTTTTAGAATAACATCGAATGATGTTTTTTCTTCTTCTGCACTTCCGGCATCAGCACCACCTCCACCACCCATAGCGGGAGCAGCTGCTACTGCAGGTTCAATACCATATTCATCTTTTAAGATACCTGCTAATTCATTGACTTCCTTTACAGTTAAGTTTACTAACTGCTCAGCGAATGCTTTCAAATCTGCCATTTTAATATAATTTTTAATTGATTGTAATTTGATTTAAACCTGATTTACCTATCAGACAAGGTTTTTACAATACCAGCCAGTTTATGTTTTCCACTTTCAAGGGCAGAAATAACATTTTTGGCAGGAGACTGAAGAATACCAATGATATCTCCTATAAGTTCATTTTTAGATTTAATTTCGCTAAGAACATCAAGATTATGATCCCCTATAAAAAGACCGGAATCGATGGAAGCTCCTTTAATTATAGGTTTGGTATTCGCCTTGTCTTTTTTTCTAAAATCTTTAATAAGTTTTGCAGGTAGATTTCCAATTTCCGGCGAAAAAATGATACCTGAAAATCCTGTCAATACTTCGTCATTAAAAGAAGTATAATCAGTATCAAGCCTTTCAAGGGCTTTTTTGATAATTGTATTTTTATATACCTTATATTCAATGCCTTTATCAAAACACAATCTCCTAAAGCTGTTAACCTTAGCAACGGTCATCCCTCCTGTGTCGGTGATATAGAAATAGGTAGTACTAGACAACTTCTCTGAGAGTTCATCTATTATTATGGCTTTTTCTTCCCTTGTCATGATTATATGCCTGAAATGCTGTTTTTGTCAATACTAATGCCTGGGCTCATAGTACTTGATAAGCTGATGCTTTTAAAATAAGTACCTTTTGCTGAAGCAGGTTTTAATTTAGCGATGGTATTGATGACCTCGCTTACGTTTTCCCTGATTTTTTCGGGTGAAAAAGAAACTTTTCCAACACTGGTGTGTATGATGCCTGTTTTGTCCACTTTAAAATCTATTTTACCAGATTTTACTTCCTTAACAGCTTTTCCTACGTCGAGGGTTACAGTTCCTGATTTAGGGTTTGGCATTAAGCCTCTTGGTCCCAGAACCCTACCCAAACGGCCCACTTTGGCCATAACTGTAGGCATTGTAATAATCACATCGATATCTGTCCAGCCGTCTTCGATTTTTTTGATATAATCGTCGAGTCCAACATAGTCTGCTCCAGCGTCTTTGGCATCTTGCTCCTTATCGGGAGTACAAAGCACCAATACTTTTACGTCTTTACCTGTGCCATGTGGCAAAGCAACTACGCCTCTAACCATTTGGTCAGCTTTTCTAGGGTCTACACCCAATCGGATGTCCACATCTACGGAAGCATCAAATTTTGTGTAATTGATATCTTTTACAATACTTGCAGCCTCATCCAGGGTATATTCTTTTTCTGGATTATATTTACCTAAGGCTTCTTTTTGTTTTTTTGTTAATTTGGCCATCTTCTACCTATTTATTTATCCCATGGCGCAGTGCCAGTAACTCTTAATCCCATACTTCTTGCTGTACCAGCTACCATTTTCATTGCGGCATCAAGGCTAAATGCATTTAAATCGGGCATTTTTGTTTGAGCAATGGTTTTCACCTGATCCCAGGATACAGTACCTACTTTAATCCTGTTAGATTCGGCAGACCCTTTTTTGATTTTAGAGGCTTCCATAAGCAATACTGGCGCCGGAGCAGTTTTGACTACAAAGTCAAAAGATTTATCAGTATATATAGTAAGCAACACAGGGCATAGTTGACCTGCTTTTTCTTGGGTCCTGGCGTTGAACTGCTTGCAGAACTCCATGATATTAAGACCTTTACTACCTAATGCAGGACCTACTGGAGGTGATGGGTTTGCAGCCGCACCTTTTATCTGTAGTTTAAGATATCCTAAAATTTCTTTAGCCATTTTTTTATTCTTGTTTTTCTACTTGCATGTAATTCAATTCCACAGGAGTATTTCTTCCGAAAATCTTAACCATAACATTAAGTTTTTTTCTTTCTTCAAATATCTCCTCAACATTTCCTGTAAAACCACTGAAAGGGCCGTCCATTACTTTTACTGATTCCCCTATAATGAATGGTGTATCTAATTTTTCTTCAGACGCTTCAGCTTCTTCTACTTTTCCTAAAATCCTATTTATTTCTGATTGGCGTAAAGGCACAGGTGTTTTGGAAGCACCACCGTCGTTAGAACCTAAAAATCCAATTACTCCAGGAATACTTGTGATTACGTGATTGGCTTCACCATGAGTAAGGTCTGCAAAGATGTATACATAGCCGGGGAAATTATTTCTTTCCCTCACCCTTTTCTTCCCGTTTCGCATTTCGTATACCTTCTCTGAAGCTATCAGTACTTGTGGAATGAACTCCTCAAGTTTCTGACGCGTAATTTCAGTCTCAAGATAAGATTTTATTTTCTTTTCCTGACCACTAACCACCCTTAACACGTACCATTTTAATTCACTCATTTGAACCTAATATCTTATTCTTTAAAAAAATTTTAAAAATTATTATAATACCAGGTTGTAATAAAATTGAATATATAGTCTATAAGTCCAATCATTAAAGCAAAAATCAAAGATGCTATCAGTACCAGCATTGAGCTGTTTTGCAATTGCTTATATTTGGGCCAGGAGACCTTATTGGTCATTTCAAAATACGATTCCCTGATGAATGATTGAATTTTTGACATTTGATATTTATCTTTTATTAGCACGGGTGGAGAGACTCGAACTCCCAGCCAATGGTTTTGGAGACCACTACTCTACCAATTGAGCTACACCCGTTCAATACAGCCCAAAATGGTCTGCAAAGATAGGAAATTTTTTTTGTTAAACAAAAGCGTTCCGAAAAATAATTCGGAACGCTTTTACTTTTTTTATTAAGATATATTATTCTAAAATTTCTGTAACCTGTCCGGCACCAACAGTCCTTCCACCTTCACGTATCGCAAACCGAAGCCCTTTTTCCATTGCTACAGTATTAAGAAGATTAACCTCGATTGTGATGTTATCACCAGGCATAACCATCTCTACACCTTCCGGAAGTTTTATCTCACCAGTTACGTCAGTAGTTCTTAAGTAGAACTGAGGACGGTATTTGTTGAAGAACGGGGTATGACGTCCGCCTTCTTCTTTAGAAAGAACGTAAACTTCAGCTTTAAATCTTTTATGAGGTTTTACAGTACCTGGTTTGCAGATTACCATTCCTCTTTTAATTTGCTCTTTTTCAATACCTCTAAGTAGTAAACCAACGTTGTCACCAGCTTCACCTCTGTCAAGGATTTTCCTGAACATTTCAACACCAGTGATGGTAGATTTAAGGTTTTCAGCACCCATACCAAGAATTTGAACTGGGTCGCCTGTGTTGATTACACCTCTTTCAATCCTACCAGTAGCAACAGTACCCCTACCAGTGATAGAAAACACGTCTTCTACAGGCATAAGGAAATCTTTGTCAATAAGACGCTCAGGGATTGGGATGTAGCTATCAACAGCATCCATTAGTTCTACTATTTTTTCTACCCATTTAGGGTCTCCGTTTAGGCCGCCAAGAGCAGAACCTTGAATTACCGGGATATTGTCTCCATCAAAATCATAGAAGCTAAGAAGTTCCCTGATTTCCATTTCAACTAATTCTAAAAGTTCAGCGTCATCAACAAGGTCAACTTTGTTCATGAAAACCACTAATTGAGGTACACCAACCTGACGTGCAAGAAGGATATGTTCTCTTGTTTGAGGCATAGGACCATCAGTAGCAGCAACAACAAGGATAGCACCGTCCATTTGGGCAGCACCTGTAACCATATTTTTTACATAATCCGCGTGGCCTGGACAATCTACGTGAGCATAGTGCCTGATTGCAGTAGCGTATTCAACGTGAGAAGTGTTGATAGTAATACCTCTTTCTTTTTCTTCAGGGGCGTTGTCAATACTAGCAAAATCCCTAATATCAGCAAATCCTTTACTTGCCAATACAGTAGTAATTGCGGCAGTTAAGGTAGTTTTGCCGTGGTCAACGTGACCTATAGTACCTATATTTACGTGCGGTTTGGAACGGTCAAAGTTAGCTTTAGCCATGTTTTAAATCCTCGGTTTAGTTATTATTTAAAAATTTAGTTTTATACAAAGTTTCTTAAAAATCAGCGGACACAGAGGGCAAGCTATAAACTTATTCCCATTCCCAATTGGGATTTATGAGCCAATGATGGGAATTGAACCCATGACCCCTTCCTTACCAAGGAAGTACTCTACCCCTGAGCTACATCGGCTTTAATTTGCCCTTCAATAATTGAAAAGAGCGGGAGACGAGGCTCGAACCCGCGACCTACAGCTTGGAAGGCTGTCGCTCTACCAACTGAGCTACTCCCGCTTATTATTTCAATGAAGTTTTGAATTACAAATGTACCGTCTGCTTTTTTAGTATCAAAACTTTTGTGGGGAGAGCAGGATTCGAACCTGCGAAGGTTTCCCAACGGATTTACAGTCCATCCCATTTGGCCACTCTGGTATCTCCCCAATTATTTTCCTTTAAAAAAGACGCCTCTAGTACATCTTGACTTAAAAAGGAAGTGCAAAATTATATGAAATTTTATTTTAATCAAACTTTATAAAAAAAAGTTATAAAAAAGTTTTTCAAACAGCCCCCAAACGTCCCTAACGCCTGAAGCTGTTTATAAATATCCTGTAGTGGCAAAAAAAATCCACATTTTAGGTCCTAACTATTTTATCAGAGCAGAATTAAAAATTCTCGTACATCTGCAAAAGTCTGGGGTCTTGTTCTTTTTCTTTGATTTCCTTTAGGTCGTTCATCATCCCTGCAACGTTGTCCTTTATCATGAACATAGAATAAACGGCTGCCAACCTTACATAATAAGCGGTGTGGTTTATTGCATATTCCTTAAGTATTGTAGCTCCTGCTTCTTTTTGTTCCTGAGGTGCCACCAGCAAGTACTGTCCGAAATACTGCATCAGGTAATACAAATCAGGCCCGTCAAGCTTTTTCATTTGGGTTTCAAACCAATCATATTTATCAAAGGCTTGATTGTCAACATAAAAATTGGCAAGTGGAATAACCACATTGGAGTTATTAATATCTTCATATTTAGAAAATACTGCTGATTTATCTTGAGCGTTACTTCTGCTATATGCAAAAAGGGATGATCCTACCACGGCAAAAGAAGGATCATTTAAACCAGCTTTGTATATATCCATGTGTCCTAAAGAATCTATTGAAGACAAGATGCTTATGGCATCGGCCCTGACCAAAGATTTTTTATCTGTTTTTGCTATTGCCACCAATTTTTCTACCACATGGTTTACATCTGCTCCCTTATAGTCTTCAAAGGCATTTACGGCTGCTTGCCTAATCCCCCAAAAATTATCGTCAAAAGCTTTTAACAATATCTTTTTATTTGCTTCATCTGAAATCTCTTTGGATAAAAATTCTATTGATTCACTTCTTGCAAGGAATTTATCAACATTATTGTATTGATATATCAATTCATCTTTATCTAAAACATTTTCAATTTCACCTAATAGTTGCTTCTCGGCATCGAATAAAACAAGGTTTGGCTTTTGTGGTGCGTAAAATGAAAAAGTTTGCTCTTTTTTGTCCACTACTATTGCATATCTTTCTTTAATATTATTTACCCAAACATCTACGTAAAGGGGCAAGCGGTACAAGGGGGTTGTTTCAAAGTCCTGGTTCTGTGAAACCTGCAACCGTACCGAATCGCCCGCATAGGTTTTTGTAACCTTAAGTTGAGGGTGGCCCGAAGCCAGAAACCATTGGTTGAAGAACCAATTCAGATCCTCGCCGGTAATTCTTTCGAAAGCCAGCCTTAAGTCGTGGATCTCGACAGATTTGAATTCATTTTCTTTTAAATAGTGTTGCAGGGAAGCAAAAAATGCATCGTCCCCAACATATTTCCTCAGCATGTGCAGTACCCTACCACCTTTTGCATAGGAGTGGCTGTCGAACATATCTTCTTTGTCTTCATAGTCAAACCTGATGAGGTCTACTTGTTTTGTTTTGGCCTCATTTAGATATTGGGTCAATTCATTAAGACCTTCATAATCTGCCTGGTCAACACCGTATTTATGTTCGTTCCATAAATATTCGCTGTAATTGGCGAATGACTCGTTCAAGGGCAGGTTTGACCATGATTCTGTGGTAACAAGATCTCCAAACCATTGATGGAACAATTCATGTGCTATAATATTGTCCCAGTTTTGGTCCAAAAGTTCCCGATCCGTTTTTTGCAGCGCCTCCATAAAAGTAGATGCAGAAGTATTTTCCATTGCCCCGGAAACAAAATCCCGCACCACAACTTGTGAATATTTCGGCCATGGGAAAGGATATTTTAGTTTTTCTGAAAAGAAGCTCATCATCTCAGGGGTGTTCCCAAAAATGGACTTTGCATATTGCTTATATTCAGGTTCTACATAATAATCAACTTCTATGTTGTTCCAAGTATCTTTAACTATAGCATATTCCCCGATAGCCATCATAAATAAGTATGGGGCATGAGGAAGTTCCATTTTCCAATAGTCTGTTTTGGTTCCGTCTCCATTTAATTTTGAATAGATCAAAGTACCATTCGATAATGTAGTAAAGTTTTCTTCTACCGTTATGTACATCTCCTGGCTGGTCCTTTCATTGGGTGCATCAATGGTAGGGAACCACCTGGAGTTTGCTTCAGTTTCACCCTGGGTCCATATTTGCCTTGGTTTGTTTTCTTCGCTTCCATCAGCATTAATAAAATACAGGCCCCTGTCGGAAGAAATTGCTTCGCTGCCACCTCCTTCATAATCATAAGGTTTAGCAATATATCTTAATTCAATAAAGTAGCTTTCATCCCTTAAATATTCCCTGCCTAGGTCTATTTTTATAACTTCCCCATCATATTGAAATTTTAATGGAACCTTTTTCCCTTTATTCATCATTTCTACGGCTTTCAATTCAAATCCTTTTGCATCGAGCTCTAGTTTTGACTGCGGGTAGAAATATGGTTTTAGTTCTAATTGCGCAATGCCTATCAGGTGTTTGTTGTCCCAGTCAAAGCTTACTTCCAATCTTGTATGGATGAGGTCATGTAGCTTAGTCTTTGTGGCTTGATAAATTATATTTTCATCGTCATCCTCAATAACTTCATCAAGTACCAGATCGGGCGCGGTGTCATAAATAACAGTGGTGTCAAGGGCTTCAATATTTTGTGGTTCTTTCTTAGCAACCTGGCAAGATAATGTAGCAAAAATCAAAAAATATACACTGACAATCTTAATAAGTGGTTTTTTCATAGATTTATTACGGGAATTCAGAAGCTGTTATCTAATAATTTGATTTTAAATTATTTTAAAAATTGGATGAAAATCTGGTTTTTTTACAAATATTGGAAAAAATTAAATGTAATTTAAGCTATCTTTAATGTTTTAAGCAATCAATGTTCAAAGCAACCATAAATAACAATAAAGTTGTTGAGATTACCGGCCCTTTGGGAAATAAGTTTATTGATGAACAAGAATTCCTATGGGATGTTGTAAAAATAGACGACAATTATTTCCATATCATTAAAGACAATAAATCATACCGGGCAGAGATTGTTAAGGCCGATTATGAAAACAAGAATTTCATTGTTAAAATAAATGGGAGCAAATATGAGGTTTCGCTAAAAGATAAGTCGGACCTACTATTAGAAAAGTTGGGCTATAACTCCAATGTAATTGTAGAAGTAAAAGATATCAAAGCCCCCATGCCAGGACTTATCCTTGACATTAAAATTGAGGAAGGAAAGACAGTAAAAAAAGGAGACGCTTTGATGATCCTTGAGGCCATGAAGATGGAAAATGTTTTAAAATCACCCGGCGATGTTATCGTTAAAAGCATC
>JALZND010000314.1 GCA_030857845.1 Bacteroidota bacterium
TAAATTTTTGCTTCTTTAAAAAAATAAAACTATCTTATATCCCACACGTTTTTAAGGTTTAAAGTTTTTAGGTTGGTATTTAATTTTTTAATTCCATGTACCCGACAGATATAGCTGCAACATCAAATAATTCAGGTCTTGTAACAATCAGTTTTTTTAAATATACAGGAAAAAATGTTTTATGGGCTTTAAGTGAAATGCATTTTGCCAAAAAACCCCTTTCAGAAACACCTGGATTAACCTTCTATAAACTTATGGGGAGTGGGGGTGGTGACGGTTTTAGCCTGAAACCGGATTTCAATGTATATGCTTTAATTGGAATATGGAAAACAAAGGAGTATGCGAAGAATTTTTTTAGGACATCAAAAGTTTTTCGTGGTTTTAAGGACCATTGCAAGACATGTTGGACCCTACAAATGGAACCCATTAAAACCAAAGGTAAATGGAACAAAATAAACCCTTTTTTGCCCCTGTCTTCGGATTTGGGGTATGATGGAAAAATAGCAGTATTAACAAGGGCAACTATTTCAACAAAGCATCTTTTTTCTTTTTGGAATTCTGTGCCTGGTGTGAGCGAAATACTTAAAATGCAAGATGGGCTTATTTTCTCTAAAGGATTGGGCGAGTACCCACTCTTTCAGCAGGCAACATTCAGTATATGGGAAAACAAGAGGGCCTTACACCTTTTTGCCTATCATTCACAAAAACATAAAGAAGTTATTGATAAAACCCATGCAAAGGGTTGGTACAAAGAAGATCTATTTACAGAATTTAAAATCCTTGAAACGGAAGGTGAATGGGAAGGGATAAATTTCTCATTTAGTGAGGAGGAAAAAAGAAGAAGTGAAGCCATTCATGACATTTTAAAACAATCACTATCTGAAAAGTCAGGATAGCTTTATACGCTCAATTAGAGATGCTCTTAAAATAAATTAAGAAACTTCAGCTTAAGCTCTTTCTTCTTTTTAAAAATTTATAACAGCCTGGCGAGTATATTTTAAAATAGAAGGCCACTAAAGGTCATCTTTTCCTATTGGATCCCTTCTATATTTAAAAAATAATAAAATACTTGCTATGATTACCAGGATTAAAATAATTGAGGATACCAACACTATTGGATTTCCAAGGATATAAACTCTTGGAACAAACTTAAATTCAATAGTATGTTCACCAGATGGAAGCATCATTGCCCTTAACACATAGTTAGCCCTTATGTGACTGGCCTCTTCACCGTCAATTGTCACTTCCCAGCCTTCAGGATAATAAATTTCCGAAAATACTGCAAAGCTCTCATTGTTACTTTCGTACCGGTACTTTAAAAAGTTTGGCTTATATTCTTCTAAAGTTATATTGCCTGTTGTAGAAAAGCTGGTTTTATCTACCGGAAATTTTGATACATCAATTACGGCAACCCTCTTTTTGTCCAGCTGGCATAAAGTTTTTAATTCTTCATCCGGGCTGTTTACAGGAAGTATACTGGAAACAAGCCACGCATTTCCCAAAGCTGCTTCATTTTTCAAGACATGGTTCCGGGTATCTCCATGTTTGATGTAGCGTGCATTCAGCATATTGATGATGCCATAATCTTCAAAGCTTATATTTCCTCCCTGAAAATTATTGATCATGGTATTTGTTTCTGGTGATAGGCAATTTTCAATAAGGTCTTGGTACCTCCTTAATTTAGCACCATGATACCCACCCAAAGAACTGTGGTGAAAAGATGTACGGGCTTCGTTAAAAGGGTTTTGCAGATTGTATACCCTATAATGTAGATCCGGGTCCTGCTGTATAAAAAGATCGGCTTCTGTGGCAGCAAAGAATTCCCTTACGGGGTTCCTTTGAAATTTATCACTTCCCATAAACCTCTTGTTCAATAAAAATAAATCTCCGATAATGAGCACGTTCAACAATAAAAATACTGCAAAACCACTCAGCTTATTTTTGAGGAAAAAATAAACAACTGCGCCAGCAGCTAAAACCAATATCAGGGAACGGGCAGCGTCTGCCTGCAACAGGCTTCTCCTGTCAGCCCTGATAGCTTGTAAAAACCACTCCGGTACATTGGCAAGATGTGTGCTGTCAACAGCACCCCTAAAAGAACTAAAAGAAGCAAAAATTATTGATAAGAGTGAAAAACCAGCAGTTATTGATAAAGCCAGCAAGAATTTCTTTTGATTTGGTTTTGTAAACCCTTGCTGCAACAACATCTCAAGGCCCAATAAGCCTAAAAGGGGCATACATAAAAATGAAATAACCAATGCAAAGGTTACCGACCTGAATTTATTGTAACCCGGGAAGTACTCAAACATGAAATAATTAAAGGTATCGAAATTATGCCCCCAACTTAATATAATTCCCAATATAGTAGCCGCCAGCAGCCACCAGCTATGTTTTTTATCGATCATCAAAATGCCAAGGACGAAAAAGAAAACAATAATAGCACCCGCATAATACGGTGCCGTGGAAGGCTGGTCACCCCAATAAGTGGGCACCGCCTGAACCTGCTGAGCAATTTGGGCAGGAGGAAGGTTGTTGGCCCTTAATGCCTGGGCCAGGTTTGAATCCATTTCAAGCTCTTGCACGGTAGAACCACCATAAAAATTGGGTATAAAAGGTACAATTGGTTCAAAAATTCCATTGCTATAAGCAAACGCATAGTCCCTGTCCAATCCCTGGGTGGTGCTTTCTGCAGTAGAAGTTAGCTCTGAAGGCCCCCGGGTTGAATGACGGCTGTATTGATAGGTAGCCCAAAATTCTCCCATAAAGGTACCTAAAGCAAGTATTGCAGCCCCAAATAAAACGAGGTTTGTTTTTACGAGATTGAAAAGGGTTTTGCTTTTATAGGCAACGATTAGCCTGTATATCGAATATATAATTATTACGAGCAGCAAATAATAAGTGATCTGTAAGTGATTTATCCGCAGGTGCAGTGCAAGTGCAGCGGCAGTTAAAGCAAAGCCCAATAGCTTCCAGCGGCTGTAGGAAAGATGCACCCCTGCCAGGACTAGGGGCATAAATGCTATAGCACCAATCCTTGCGCTGTGCCCGGCCCCAAGGCCAATAATCATAAACGAAGAAAAACCAAATGCTATAGCACCACCAATAGCCAGATATGGCCTCACTCCAAATGTCAGCAACAAGATATAGTATGAAACAAAAGCCAGGAAAATATACCATATAGGATGTGGAAGTCCCAGGGCCAATATGGTTTGTAACCCAACTATCAGCTGCGTATCCCATTTAACATTAATAAGATAACCAGGCATTCCCCCAAACATAGCATTGGTCCAAAGGCCTTCTTCCTTTGTTTTTTCCCTATAGTCGATCAATTCCTGTGCACCACCGCGCCATTGCAAAATATCATGTTGGTTTAGGGATTTATTTTCAAAAAATATAGGACTGAAAAATAATATAACAACAATCAAGAAGGTCAAAACTGCTACAAGATGCGGGAGAATGTGCTGTTTAAAATCTATTCGATTCATTTATGGATATATTTTTAGCTTCTTATATTGTTTAATGAGCTAAATTAAAACTAATAAGATGAATATTGCACATTTTGTAGTATAAAAATTATCCTTGTTTAAAAACCAAAATTTACATCGGCACATTTTAAAAACATTATTAAACCATTAAGATAAAACTTTAATCCTCGATCTATCGGTTTTTTGAGCCCAACTGTCGAGTTTGAGAAGTGTGGAACTAAACAGTTAATGAACTTTTTCTAGACTTAATAGTGAACTTTTGTTGACTTGTAAACATTGTTGGAAATGGCTTTACCAACCATATTGATAATCTTTCAATGGTTGATAAAAGCAAAAACAACAAAGATATATTCTTCGAAATAGGCTAATTCCTTCTTCAATCTATTTGGATAGAAGTAATTTAAAAAAAACCTTGGGTGGGTATAGCAGGCAAAAACCTATTCAACAATTGAGTATGGAAGGAAGACTAATTAAAGAGAACCCAAGTATAGCAGAGGCTGTAAGATAAACAGGCCATGATGAAAAAAGCATTATAAATGTAGCTAAAGGGAGATGGAGTCATCATCATAATTTTATTTGGAAGTATAAGTAGTCCCACAAAACGATCGTTTTTTGGTACACTAAAAAAAATTAGTGAATCCAGTTGTTTGCTATCTCATAAACTCGTATCATTATTCATTATCACCAACCACCCTTTATTGATACAATATGAAAATAGGATATGCGAGAGTTTCTACGCAAGATCAAAAATTAGAATTACAATTAGGTGAACTTAAAAAAAATGGATGTGAAAAAATTTTCAAAGAGAAAAAAAGCGCTGCTAAAGAAAGACCTGTTCTAGATGAAATGATTAGCCACCTACGAAAAGATGATGTAGTAGTCGTTTGGAGATTAGATAGGTTAGGTAGGTCCCTTCGACATTTAGTTAATACTGTAGGTATGTTTAAAGAAATGGGAGTTGAGTTTATTAGTATCAATGATAGTATAGACACAACTACAAGTCAAGGAAGATTAATGTTTAATCTCTTTGCCTCATTCGCTGAGTTTGAAAGGGAACTAATTAGCGAACGAACAAAAGCAGGACTAGAAGCTGCAAAAGCAAGAGGACGAAAGGGGGGAAGAAAGCCAGGTTTATCACAGAAAAACAGAGTAAAAGCATGGGTTGCTTTAAAACGCAAACGCGATGGTGAAGATCCTGCTGATATCCAAAAGCTTGTTGGTCTACCTAGAGCTACATACTACAGGTACATAGAAT
>JALZND010000315.1 GCA_030857845.1 Bacteroidota bacterium
CCAATACCCTAAAACCTATACCAATATTCTATAACCCATCTTCAATTTATTCATAACTAAAAATTCATAATTTATAATCCATAACTTATAATTCACAACTCACAACTCACAATTCATAACCCATCTCCCATTACCCATCACCTAAACTGAGGTTCGGCTTCCTCAACTTCAACATTTCCATTGATACCAATTTGAGAAAGCTTCACGAATTTAAGTTCGTTAATTAAGATGGGGTCATATTTTGCGGCAACCCTAATATAATTTTCGGTAAACCCATGCATTCTGCCAGATTCTAAATCATTTTCAAATAAAACTTCGTATGTCCTTCCCAGGTTTTCTTCATAAAATTTCATTCTCTTTTTCTCAGAAAGATTTCGCAGCATTTTAGATCTTTCGGCCCTAGTTTTAACAGGTACAGTATTTTCCATTTCTATTGCCCGTGTATTTGGCCGTTCGCTGTAGGTGAATACATGTAAATAAGATATATCCAGCTCATTTAAGAAATGGTAAGTGTGCAGGAAATCCTCATCAGTTTCTCCCGGAAAACCAACAATTACATCAACACCAATGCAACAATGGGGCATGAGTTCTTTAATAACCCGTATCCTATCTTCATAAAGTTCCCGTAAATATCTTCGGCGCATTAACTTTAAGATTTTATTGGAACCCGATTGCAAAGGGATGTGAAAATGAGGGGCAAATCTTTGGGATTTTGCAACAAATTCTATTATTTCATTATTCAAGAGGTTGGGCTCAATACTTGAAATCCTGAATCTGGAAATACCATCAACGCCATCCAATGCTTTAACAAGGTCAAGAAATGATTCCTTTCGGATACCATCCTGAATCCCAAAATCACCAATGTTCACTCCGGTTAAAACAACTTCTTTCACACCCGCTGCAGCTATTTCAAGTGCATTTCCAACAATACTTTCAAAAGAATTGCTCCTGCTTTTACCTCTTGCCAATGGTATTGTGCAAAACGCACAGCTATAATCACAACCATCCTGAACCTTTAAAAATGTACGGGTTCTATCATTTAAAGAATAGGCGCTTTCAAAAGAATCTGCCGTATTTACCTCTGAAGAAAATATCTGGGTTTTATCTTTTCTTGTAAAACCATCCAGGTATTCGACCAACCTAAATTTTTCTGCTGCACCCAAAACGGCATCCACACCAGGAATTTCTGCTATTTCTTTAGGTTTTAATTGGGCATAACAACCGATGATAGTGACAAAAGCATCCGGAGAGATTTTTCTTGCCTCTTTTACCACCTTCCTACATTTTTTATCAGCATTATCTGTTACTGAACATGTGTTGATGATAAAAATATCAGGATGTTGGTCAAACTCAACTTTCTGGTACCCCTTACCTTCAAAAATCCTTGCAATTGAAGAAGTTTCCGAAAAATTTAATTTGCAACCTAAAGTATAAAATGCCACTTTTTTCATTAGGGCAAAGGTAACACAATTATATTATATGTTAAAATACGGATTAGAACTGATTTGGCAAGGTGGGCAAGTGGGGGAAAAAAGGCCATACAACAAGATCATGAAGGACAGGAATGTACTTGTAAGAAAAGTAAAATAAATTGCAATCAAATTTTCTCAGGCTATTCAAGACAGGCATCATGAAATGTTGCGAACTTTGCGGTTAACAAAAGAGAACCGCTAAGGACGCTAAGAATTCGCAAAGGACACAAAGAAAAAAATATGATTTTAAAGCACTGGTAAAAACCTTAGAGAACTTTGCGTAAAACTTTGCGAACTTTGTGGTTAAAAAAAAAGTGACAAACCGCTAAGGACGCTAAAAAGTCGCAACCACACCTCAATAATAGCTTGCAATTTTAAGAAAATAAGGAGGTTGTATGCCTCCTTTATTTCTTTAGAATTTCTTATTTTTTTTCGGATTGTACTGGGTTTCCTGAGGAATCAAGTATTATCTGTTGTGATGAAATTTGTGTGGCCTGTTCTCCCTTGGCAGGTGTGGCAGTTCTAGAAGAAGGCCCCGCACCGCTGGTTCTAATTATCTCCGCAGGTGGTTCATTGTGCACTCCGCCACATGAAAATGCAACAGTACCAAATATCAAAAAAGGTACAACTTTTAAAAAAAAATTTTTCAAACAGGAAATGTTCATAAGGGATATAGTTATTAATGTTGCTTCTTTGTATATACAGTTTTTCAAAGGCAAAGTTTGTTTATATGCTATTAAATACCTAATAAAAACATTACAAAATGTTGCACCAAAGCTAAGGAGGATGCTAATAATATCAAAGCCTATAAGGTCCATTCAAAATCCTTGGCAATTTTCTTAAAATGGTCTGGAAAATCAGCCTCTATTTTTATCATAGCATTACTCTCAGGGTGTTGGAACTGAAGGGTCCGGGCATGCAACATTAGGTTTTTTATCTGGAAATGTTCCGTGAACAACTTATTGTGCCTCCAGTCGCCATGGCTTGTATCACCAATCACATAATGCCGTATATGGCCAAAATGCTTCCTTATTTGATGGTATCTGCCTGTTTTGGGGTATATTTTTACCAAAGAATATCGCGCCGTTTGGTAAGGTCCCACAGGTATGGGCAGTTCTATTTTTGCCAGTGTACCATATTCGGTAACAGCATCCTGGACAATACCTTTTTCTTTGTTTTTTATGGGATTGTCAATCATCTCGTGATCAGCGGTATAACCCCTTACAATGGCCCGATATTCTTTTGTTATTAGATGGTTCTCAAAATATGTACCTAACAAAGATGCAGCTTGGGCATTTTTTGCAAATAATAATACTCCAGAAGTAGGCCGGTCCAGGCGGTGCAAAGGGAAAACTTTATAACCAACCTGGTCTCGCAGAAACTGCAGAGCAAACAATTTTTTTTCTTCTGCAATCCGGGTTTTATGTACCAACAATCCGGCAGGTTTGTTTATTGCAAGGTATTGCTCATCCTCATAAATAATACTAAGTTCCATATTGGGGATAAATATAAAGTCATTGAGGGCAATTGCAAAATAGGTGAAAAAACTATCCAGTCGCCTAGATACAATTTTTAATATTTTTATTATATTTATTTAGAAAAATAAGCAGCTGTATGGTCAAATAATGAATTTTATCTTTTAAAAAACCTTACATAGCACCAGCTACTTTTACTTTTCAGTTTTTGATAAATCAATATTAATTATGTTTGTCTTTTATGATTAAATCTTGAACTTAAAAATAATTTATCGTAGAAATGTAAATATATAAATAATTTTTTGAACCAATGCTCTAATAATTTTGTGGGATTAAATTTTAAAAAATGGTATAAATATTTAGAAGCAAATAAACTTACATTAAAAAAAAAGGATAATGAATTGGCAATTCATATTGAATTTGCGGCTGGTTCACAATTTTGTATCTTTCCTGCCTTAATTTTTATGCATCAATCTTCTTTGATCAAGAATTGACACATATTTTTTATAAAAAAAGAGCTGCATCTTTTATGAAAAAAGAAAATTGCATTTTATTCTTTTTTATGGTGTTGGCATTTTGCTGTTCACCCATTTTATGCACTGCCCAAAATGAAGTAATCGATAATTTATTAAAGAAGTCTACCCTAGGCAAAGAAGATACAACCAAAGTTATTATATACCTGGAGCTAAGTAAGGAACTATTGTATATAGAACCTCACCGGGCAAGGTTTTATGCTGAAAAAGCCCTAGGCCTTTCCCAAAAATTTAAAGATGAAAAAAGGATTGCCTTTAGCATGGAGCTGATGGCAAAATGTTTTTCAGAAGAAAATGAAATTGACAAGTCTATAGAATACCATACCCGATCCATCCATTATTTTGAAAAAATTGAAGATTTCCAAAGCGTTGCTTCTGCTCTAATTGATTTAGGTTTGATTCGGTTTAAGCAAGGTCAATATGTATTTGCTACAGAATATTTCATTAAATCTATTAAATATTTTGAAAAGATAAATGACAAAATAGGTTCCAGTGATGCTTATATAAATTTGGGAGTTGTTGCAATGAAACAAGGAAATTTTAAAGAATCAATAGAATATTTTATTAAGTCTTTAAAAATCAAGGAAGAACTGAAAGACAATTCAGGAATTGCAATGGCAAAAGGAAATTTGGCAAATTTGTACAGAGACCAAAATAATTATGAACGAGCTTTGGTTTATTATTTTCAATCATTGGAATTATTCCAAGTTTTGGAAGATAAATTTGGGGAAGGAAGTGCTTTAACGAATATTGGTATTACCTATAAGCTTCAAAAGAAATATAAGGAAGCACTTCATTATTATCAGCAAGCCCTTATATTATTTGAAGACATAGGTTGGAAATTTGGTATGGCAAGTTGTTACAGTAATCTTGCCAGCATTTACAATGACCAAATGAATTATAAATTATCGATTATAAACAATGAAAAGGCTCTAAAGATTTTTGAAGAGCTTGAAAATACAGAGGCGGTTTGTGGCAGGCATATAGAAATTGGTTCCGTATTAACAAAAATGGAAGAATATGATAAAGCATATTATAACTTGCAAAAGGGGCTTAAAATTGCCAAGGAAATAGGAAGTAAAAGCAGGGAGCTCGAAAGCTATAACTATTTGTATGAATACTTTCATTCTTTAAAAAACTATAAATCTTCATTGGAATATTATAAGCTGTATGCTGAAGTAAAGGACAGTGTTTTTAATATAGAAAAAAGTCAGCAGCTTGCGGAAATCCAGACAAAATATGAAATT
>JALZND010000043.1 GCA_030857845.1 Bacteroidota bacterium
TTTGCAACGTGAGCAGGAATTTGAGCAACTTGAAGTAAAAATCAGGAATATCAGGATGGATGAATATGAAGATGAACTAAAAAAACTTTATGGTTTTCTTTCAAGTGCGTTAAAAAATAATTTTCTATTTACCCCCATCTCCTGGGAAGCATTTTATGCCAATTATTTAAAGGCTGCCAGTTTTATAAACCCCGAATATGTGCTGTTGGCCGAAAATTTGAAAGGAGATATTATTGGTTTTATTTTCAGCTATGACGATCTTATAAATACCTCAAAAAAAAACCTTGTGTTTAAAACCATAGTCCGCGACGCTGCAAAGAAATGGGCGGGCTTAGGGCATGTAATGTCGAATCAGGTGATACGAAAAGTGAAAAACAAGGGATATGATTGCTTTATCCATGCGTTCATGTTGGAGCAAGGAAGCTCAACTGGCCTTTCCAAAAGCTTTAAGGGCAACATCTATAAAAATTATTCTTTGTACGGTTTAAAGATCTAAATGGAAAGCCACTTTAATATTGTGGATTTATTTTTTGAAGCTGCGGATAAATACCCGCTCAAAATCGCTATAATCGAAAATCAAAAAAAGATAAGCTTTTCAGAATTAAAAATCCAGGTCAAAGAAACTTCAAATTATTTTAGCTTAAAAGGGATATTAAAGGGAGACCGGGTCTTGGTTTTCGTACCAATGAGCATTGATTTGTACAGGATTGTCCTGGCAATTTTCAACATTGGTGCAACGGCAGTTTTCCTGGATGAGTGGGTAAATAAAAACAGGATGGAAGCATGTTGTGAAGTAGCGCAATGCAAGGCTTTTATCGGGATATTTAAAGCAAGGCTGCTTGGTATTTTTTCTTCCGAAATCAGGAAAATGCCTATTAAGCTTGGAACAAAATACCATTTAAATGTGAATGGGGATGATAAAGAAATACATTCCATTGCATCAGACACAGCCTTGATCACCTTTACCACAGGCAGCACAGGTAAACCAAAAGCAGCAAAAAGGACACATGGGTTCCTTAAGGAACAATTTAATGCCCTGCTGGAAACCATTGATCCACATCCGGATGATATTGACATGCCAGTGCTGCCCATTGTACTTCTTATTAATTTAGGAGTGGGTTGTAAATCAGTAATAGCAAAATTTAAATCCAACAAGCCCGCATTAATGGACGCCGGGAAAATATACTGGCAGCTGAAAAATAACCAGGTTACAAAAATGGTTTCATCACCTTATTTTATCAGGAAGCTTTCTGAGTATATGATCAGCAAGGAGTTATCATTAAATAAGATAAACAAGGTTTTTACTGGTGGTGCCCCGGTTTTTCCTGCTGAAGCATCAATCTTGCAGAAGGCGTTTCCTGAAGCCCGGATCGGGATAGTATATGGATCTACCGAAGCAGAACCAATAAGTTCTATTAATGCCAAAGAACTTGAAAAAAGCAAAAATAAGATTTTAAAAGGCCTTCCTGTTGGGAAACCTTATGAAAAAACCCAGGTTAAGATATTAAAGATAATATCTACGGCTATTAATTGTGCTTCTGAAAATGAGCTTCAACAGTTGATGCTGCCTCCGGGAGAAATTGGTGAAATAATTGTGAGCGGTCCGCATGTATTGAGGGAGTATTTTAATAACGATGAAGCTTTAAAACAAAATAAAATTTTTGTTGGAAATGATTGCTGGCACAGGACAGGAGATAGTGGATACCTGGAAAATGGGTCACTTTTTTTAACAGGAAGATGCGAAAATTTGATTATTCAGGATGACAAAGTCATAGCTCCATTTATGTTTGAAAATTATTTTTTAAATATAAAGGGTGTGGCGATGGGAACTATTATGATGTTTGATAACAAATTATTAGCAATATTAGAGTTAAACAAATACAGCAATAAAGACCAGGTTAGAAGGATAATAATGGACCAGGCCCTTAAGTTTGATGCAATAAAGTTTATAACTAAAATGCCAAGGGATTTAAGGCATTACTCTAAGATTGATTATATAAAATTACGAAAACTGATACCACCAATGTAATTCAATAAAAAAGGCGAAGAGTCTCCCATTCGCCTTTTTTGAACCTTCAAAAGAAGATTTATATAAAAAAATTTTAAGATGCTGTATACTAGCCTAAGCTATAGTTGAAAAAATATAAGTTTAAAAAATCAGCACCAGTTGATCTAACTATTCCCAAAGTTAATCGAGTAGTACTTTGCATAAGGTGTGCCAATTATAATAATCCTTTTTAAAAGAGTTAAAAAGGCATAAAATGATTTATCCGGAAAAAATTATCCTATCAAAACGAGAAATCTTTTATCAAAACAAAAAGAAAACGGAATATCTATTTTCCTATTCATTGATTTCATCCCGCGAAGATCAGGATAATTCATAAACTAATAATGATTGCTGTGCCTGAGGGAGGTTGCGGAGGGGGTAGGCAAAAAAGTTTATTAAAATCTTAAACGGGTTGAACATGAAAGTTATTTAGCAGTTCCACGACTTTCGTCCACAATTTGATGTATTACACCATCGAGTTCCTGGGTAACTTTTTCAAGCATTGCCAGGTAAGTTTCGTTAAAAGTAAACTTATCTTCTTTTATCATATTTATTATACCCAAAATTGAAGATACAGGATGCCTTAGCTGGTGGGAGTGCATTTGGGCAATTTTTGAAAGGCTAAAATTTTGAATCTTTATTCTTTCCTCATGTTGTTTTTGTTTATTTATCTCAGAACCTATTACCGAAATACCAATAACTTCATTTTTATTGTTGAGGGAAGGTGAGATTGTCAATTTAGCCCATAGCTTTTCAAGTTGTTCGTTTTCAAACAATTTTTCTACCTGCAGGGATTTCCCCCTTTTTATCATCGGAACAATCTTTTTAAATTCTTCAAAAGTGTTTGGCCGCAAACATTGGCTAATAAACATCCCTTGTTCCAATACTGTATTTTTGAACTTCTTAAAAATCTCTTTTGCTGCCTTATTAATAGATACAACCTGAAGGTCATTGTTCAAAAGGACCAGATATTCGGCAGGGGTATCGAAAAAAGCCCTTAACATCACCTCTGATTGATCGAATAGTTCCTTTTGTTCTTGTAATTTATCCAGGTTGTCCTGTAATAAATTTAATGACAAGCCTAATTCAAGCCGTTGTATAACCTGTCCCGCCAGTATTTGAAGGCATTTTTCCTGAACTGATGTTAGGTTTCTTGGGATATGGTCAATTACACAAAGGCTTCCTACATTCACACCAAGCGGCGATTTCAAAGGATACCCAGCATAAAATTTTATGTTCGGAAAACCCGTAACCAAAGGATTAGATTTGAATATTTCTTCCTTGGTTGCATCGTATACTACAAATAAATCATTATTTTTTATGGTTTCATTGCAAAAAGCAACTTCCCTTTCTGTTCCTGAAATTTGAATTCCTTTTTTGGCAATAAAATGCTGTTTATTTAAATCCAACAATGTAATTAGGGCTATGGGCGTACCACAAATTTCAGATGCCAATAAAACTATATCCTCAAGGTCTTTGTCATTTGATGCTGCCAGTTCCAGATATCCTTTTGAAATTTTATCCCGAAATAATTCCTGTTCCAAATCAATTATTATTATATATATATAAAAGTTTAAAGGCCACTTTAAAACAAAGATACATTGGATAACAAACAAGAATCACAAAAAAAATGGCAATTTATGTAATATGTATTGATTTGTGAATTAGCGGCAATTAACTTAGATTAAAAGTTTAGAGATATTATTAAATCAGAATTGATTTGTTTATTCCCTTGGTTTACATAGATATATCCAATAATTTTTTTAAAGTAAGGTGAAAGGTGTTTTTTAATAAAAATCATTTTTTGATATACTCCAGTAGGAAAGCCAGTAATAATTATCGATGAATTCAAAAGAGAAAGTTCCTATACTGTTAGTGCTGTGACGAAAAAAGTGCCGGAAAATACAAGCATACTTTTTGAAATAATAGTGCCTATAAATAATTTTTTTAACCCAACACACTTTCCTGAACATGACTGGAAAGCGGAAGTTCAGACAACAATTTTTGTTGAACTTTCTGATGGTTACAAAGCCTCTGATATCGATGCTATTTTAAATAACTATGTTTCTGTCCATAATAGTTTTAGAGATGACTTTAGAGTGGCAGGTTTTTATTTACAACCTTTTAAAGAATTAGCTTTTAGTTCGGATATTGACCTTTCCGGCTGGGTAAGAGGCAGGGCCTTAAATAGGAATGCTGTAGGATTCCTGGTCACTATTACAACCTTCCTGTCCATATTGATCTTACTTACAGCATGTTTTAATTTTATAAATACCTCTATTGCCTTTTCCAGTAATCGATTAAAAGAAATTGGAGTTCGTAAAGTAATTGGAGGTACCAGATTACAGCTAATCAAACAGTTTATGGTTGAGAACCTGGTTCTTTGCTTCATGAGCATTTTAGTCGGTCTTTTAGCTGCCCGTTTTCTTATTGATGCTTATAATGGTATTTTTGACCAAACTTTGGATATGCGGTATATTTTCAGTTGGAGAGTCCTGGTATTTTTGTTTCTTTTGCCCTTTTTAACTGCCATAATTGCAGGAGCCTACCCTGCTTTCTTTATCAGCAAATACCAACCTGTAGCTGTACTTAAAGGAAGGACCAGGTTCGCCAACATGGGAGCTTTCAGTAAGATTTTACTCACAGCACAATTTACATTTTCCTGTTTTGCACTTCTGACAGGGATTATCCTGGCACAAAATGCCGCCTACCAGCAAAATGTAGACTATGGTTATGACGTAAAAAAAGTAGTAGTTGCCGAAGCAAATAACCCAAAGGAATTTAAAGGCTTCTATGATGCGGTTGCACAAAATTCAAATATTGAAAGTTTAGCAGGGTCATCACAGATTGTAGGTCAATCATATGATGTTACTGTAAAAACAAGTCCTGATGAAATGGAAAGACAAGTAAAGAGACTGGATGTAGGAAGCAACTATTTAAATACACTGGGTATTGATCTTCTTTCTGGCAGGGATTTTTTAGGAAGTTCAGTTCAGGATCTGGAAAATGCAGTTATTGTAAATCAAAAGCTTTTAGATGAATTACATTGGAAAGACAATCCGATCAATAGGGAAATCTATATTGAGGGAAAACTTTATAATATTATTGGATTAGCTGAAAATCATAAAGAAATGGGGCTTAGGGCTGAAGAGCCATCTTGTGTATTTACACTGTCACATCCGGATAATTTCAAGTATTTAAGTATAAGCTCTACTCCTCAACATTTGGGTGAGATAAACAATTCTTTGATTGAGACCTGGTCTCAGGTAAATCCGGATGTTCCTTACAAAGGATTTTTTCAGGAAATGCTTATTTTTAAGCAGCTGCATATCAACATTGTACTTAGAAATTTATGCTTTTTTCTGGCAGGTGTTACATTAATTATGTCAGCTGCAGGGTTTTTCTCAATAGTTTCCCTAAGTGTGCTTAAAAAGACGAAAGAAATAGGTATTCGCAAAGTATTTGGGGGATCTGAAACGCAAATGATCCATATAATTTCGAAAGGTTTTATCAAGCTGATCCTGATTGGATTTATTATAGGTTCTGTTGTAGGCTATTTATTAATTGATCAAGTTTTATTTACTCAATTTTATGTATACCATATCTCTATAGGCATAGGAGCCTTCCTTATTACATTTTTTACGGTGCTAACAATCCCTATGCTTACTGTGGGGCTAACAGTTTATAAGGCAGCAACTGCAAATCCTTCCGAGACATTAAAGTATGAGTGATAAAGACAAAACAATAGTTTCTTTATAACAGACAGAAATCAGTGAAACATTAATTTTGGGATAAAAAAAAGGCGATGGTTTCCCGTCGCCTTTTTTGAACCTTCATTTGAAGATTACTAAAAAAAATCTTGATGCTGCAGACAAGCCTAAGCTATAGTTAAAAAAATTAAAGTTTAAAAAATCAGCACCAGTTGATTTAACTATTCCCAAAGTTAATCAACTATAACTTTGCATAAGGTATGCCAAATATAAAAATCCATTTTAAATGGGTTAAAAAGGCTTAAAATGATTTATTCGGAAAAATTATCCTATCAAAACGAGAAATATTTTTTCAAACAAAAAAACCCATTTTCAATTGCCTTCTTGATTGATTTAGAGATGCGAAGATTTCTGGGCTTCTATATACAACATTTGCTGCATTCCCAATGCTGCAGGTGTTTTTATATCCAGCCTATGGTTTTCTTTGGATCCGATTATTGCTTAAGCTGCTATAGCCCTAAGATCCGTTTCAGTTGTGGCCAATGGCTTGAGGTTGAAGAGGGGAAGATATAGCATGGGATGGATAATAAAAAGCAAGGAGGATATTAAAAGAACCTTTTATCTGACCATCAATAAGAAATAAGCTTATCCTGATGAAGAATTACCATTGTCGAAACTTTAAACAATTTATTAAGAGAAGACAGATTTGCTCTTATTAACTTCAGTAACACTTTGTTTTTAATATTACCAATATCAACTAAAAGAACTTTTGGCGGAGCACCTTTTAAAAGATAATGATCCAGAAAATCTTTATCTTTTGTAATAATAATTCTATCATCATCGATAGCAAATTTTCTAATTTGGTTATCATTTAATAAATGTCCATTTTCAAAATGCGAAGTATGAATGGCATCATAACCATTCTCAACTAAGACAGTGGCTAAAACAGGAGGCAGTTGAGTGTCAATGAAGAAGCGTAATTCCATTTAGCTGGCCAAAGGTAAAAGCAATTTTATATTTGCCATTTGGGCAGCATATATTAGACATGCTTTTATGTCATCATTCTCTAAATATGGATAATCATTTAAAATTTCCTCAAAGCTCATTCCGGAAGCTAACAACTCCAATATTTGTGCAACCGTAAAACGCATATTTCTAATTGTCGGTTTTCCCTGAAAAACTTTTGGATTTAAGGTAATACGTTCTGAAATGTCCATTAAATTTAATTTAAATTATAATTAATGAAGATAATACTTAATTGCTTGAATTTAAAAAATTATAGCATAGAAAAGAACTTAAAAAATTATCATATATCTATAAAATTTATGTAATGAATGTTTAAAAGATATATTTAATAATCTCTCGTAAACATCTTACCTTCAAACAGCCTCCCTTTTCAAGGTTACTAATTGAAAATCATCTTTAGATGCCTCGCATAGGGAACATATATAGGCATCTGGCAGATCTGCGAATAAAGTTCCTACTTCGATACCTGCCTCTGGTTCTCCAAATTTGGCATCATAAACCGTCATGCAATGGCCGCATTGATGCACTTCCATCGTAAAAGGTTCTGTCCCTGGTTTGTCTACAGGTATTACTTCAGCATGATAGTCCAATTGTTCATAATAAAGTTTGCTGAGCTCCATTAGTAGAGGGGCAAGATCTTCCTGTACCACATCTTTGGCATAATTAATATATTTTCGGGTATTGGGATTAAAATCTTTAGCAAATAGAACATTATAAGTAGGTATAAGATCATATGCTGCGGCAAATTTTGAAATTTGCTTTTGTTCTATAATAATCGAGGTAAATGGGATTAATGGTGACGTTTTTACAGTAAAAGTCAATCCTTCAGTGGATATGTCGTTTTGGTCAAAATTTTTCACAAGGTAGCGCTTTAGCTGCAATGCTTCCTCATCTAAAACAGGCAAATGCCAATTTAGCTCTAAAGATGAATGCCTCATATTGATGCCGTACTTCCCTAGTAGCTTTTCCCACTTTAGTCGGTCTTTACTGGCAATACCTTTTACTATAAATGACTTCCAGGGGGTGATACAAATATTGCCAACTTTGGTTTCAGAGCATAGCTGGCAAACTGCCTGCAAAAAATCAATTGAAAAATTGTTATTCCTCCAGTACAATCCCAGCCAGTATTTTTCGCCTGCCATTTTGTTAAGGCCTTCATAGGAAGAAAAAGGTGTCATGGGGAACTCCAATATTTTTTCATAGTTCCTATTATTGGATTGGGTGAGGTCATTTACTTTCTGGAAAAGGTTTTCCATGAAATCCCCTGCATACAAAACATATATGTCTTCAATAGCCTTGGCAACCTTGGCAATATCATAACTAAAAATGAGCACAGGCCATATTTGGAAATCTTGTTCCTGCCCTGGAAAGTTTAAGTACAGGTACCAATAATCGTAATGTTGTGAAGCAACAAAATTTAAGTTACCTGAAAATAGAGGCACCAGGCTTTGTTTGGGATCAGTGATATTAATTTTTAATGATGGCCTATAATCAAAAGTTTCCATTATATAATGGTAGGTACTGCTTGTAAGCCAGCTCGTTGCGGGTTGTATGTCAAAAGCTACATAAGAGGTTGAGATGTTCTGATATTTTTCACCCTTATACTCAAAATCTGTTTTCAAAGATTTAAACAAGGCATGCAGTTCTTTGGGTGTTGTTTCATTTACCCCAAATAAAATATCCTGTCGCGAGCCGAAATGAACCCATTTATTATCAAAATCCTGGGCAATGCCAAGGATTTTATTTAAGTCTGAAGGAGAAAGGACCCCGCCCGGGGTAAATACCCTTACCAAGTCTGTTTTTTTCATATTTAGCGTTTGGCTATTGAATTTTTTCTTTGTGAAGCAATTACTAATATCAGACAATAATGAAAGTTGTATTTCAGCTTTTCATTTCAAAAATTTCAGGTTCTTTCGTACTGTCCAAAATTGCTTTGACCTCTGGTTTACAGCTTCCGCAGCCCATTCCTGCACCTGTTTCCTGGCACAATAGTTTAAAGTCCTTGCAGCCATTGGCAATATTTTGCAGCAAATTCCCTTCACCCACATTGTTGCAGGAGCAAACAAGCTTGCCTATTACAGGTGCCACTGGCTTTCCAGACCTTAAAAGCTCCATCCTTTTTTCAGAAAGTTCAATTTTCTTTTCTATGAGCACTTTATATTCAGAAAATTCTGATTTATCTCCCATTAAAATTGCACCTACTAACTTATCCTGATGGATGATGCACTTTTTGTAAAATCTTTTTGATCGATCTATAAACAAGACAACCTCATATTCAGGATCTTTTTCCGGAGCTTCAACTATCCCCAAAGAACATAGGTTTAGGTCTGAAAATTTCAATATATTCATGAATACGGTTCCTGAATAACAACTGGAGAGGTCACCATTGATGTACCTGGCGGCAACATCTGCCTGCTCTTCAGCCGCTGCTGTAATCCCATTCAAAACCTGATTGTATTCTGCAATTTCGCCCATCGCAAAAATTTCAGGATCTGAAGTTTGCAAATATTGATTCACCGTCACCCCTCTTTTATAGTCAATCTTAGCTTCAACTGCCATTTCTATGTTGGGCCTTGTGCCAATTGCATATACCACTGCATCGCTTTCCAGGGGTTTGCCACTTTTAAGCCTTACCAACAATCCTTTTGTCCTTTTCTTTTGATGAATAACTTCTACCTGGTCATTGAAGAATACCTGAATGCCCATTTCTTCAATATGCTCCCGCAACAGCTCACTGGAAATTTGATCGAGCTGTCGCTCCATAAGCCTTGAAGAAAGCTGTATGATGGTAACTTTTATATTGATCTCCCTCAGTGATGCGGCGAGTTCAAGGCCTAATAAACCACCTCCAACTATTACTACATGCCCATCGTAGTTCAGGTATTTTTTTAGCTCATCGGCATCTGACCGGTTTCTCATGGTAAACAGACCGGGCAAGCGCATGGGTACATCACGGGGCACAAATGCACGGCTGCCTGTAGCCAATATAAGTTTATCATACGATAACACGTCCCCCATTGAATCTACAATAGACTTGTGCTCCCGGTTGATAGAAACAACACTAACACCTTTATGGACTTTTATATTTAATTTATCAATCTCGCCCTTTTTGAATTTTTGCAGGTTTTCCCAGCTTAAAGTGCTGTTTACATATTCCGGCAGCAATACCCGGTTATAAAAAGGATGATCTTCTTTGGAAAATACATGAAGTTCATCTTCAGTATTGCGTTCCCGGTATGAATTTATGAACCTAAAAGCCGCTGCACCTGCGCCAACAATTACAATCCGTTCAAATGGCTTTTTGAATTTCGAAACCTCTACGGCAGAAAATTTAAAATCAGGCTCTTTAGATATTGTATCAACTAGATCATTGGTGACGTTGTTGGCGCGGGCGAAAGTATCCCCAAACATCCTCCCCCAATGCATGGGAAGAAATACTACGCCAACTTTAATATCCGTAGTTAACTTTGCCGTCACCCTTACTGTACCGCGTTGATTTGAAATGACAACAGGTGTACCATCTTCAATTTGCCTTAGGGCGGCATCTATAGGGTTTATTTCCAGAAAAGGTTTGTCAATATGCTGTTTTAGTTTATTTACTTTTCCGGTCTTGGTCATGGTGTGCCATTGGTCCCTGATCCTGCCTGTAGTTAAAATCAAGGGAAAATCAGGAGAAAGGGCTTCTGATAAATTTTGGTCAGGGACAGCGTGGATTTGCGCTTTATGGTTGGGCGTGTAAAACTTTTTATCTGTAAATAACCGTGGAGTACCTGGATGGCCATCTTCCGGAACAGGCCACTGATAAGTTCCTGCCTCTTTTAGGTTAGCATATTTCAATCCGCTAACATCTATCTTTGTTCCTTTTGTAAGGGCGGCATGTTCTTCATAAATTTCAGCTGGACTGTAGTAATCAAAACCGTGGAAGCCCATTTTCTTTGCAAACCTGCATAGAATTTCCACATCCGAAAGTGCTTCGCCGGGAGCGTCTACTACCTTGTTTAGGTAACTTATGCGCCTTTCAGAGTTGGTCATGGTGCCTTCTTTCTCCAGCCAGCCTGCTGCGGGCAATACAAGGTCTGCATAATCAAGGGAGTCTGATTTTGATGATATTTCCTGCACTACAACAAATTTGGCTTTTTTTAAAGCAGCTTCTACTTTCAAAGCATTTGGAAGGCTCACCAGTGGATTGGTACAAACAATCCAAATTGCCATCATTTTACCCTCCAGGAGCGCATCCACCATTTCTGTGGCAGTAAATCCTGGTTTTTCATTTATATTGCCTACACCCCAAAAATCAGCTACTTCTTTTCTATGTACAGGGTTCTTCAAGTCCCTATGCGCTGCAAGTAAATTTGCCATCCCTCCCACTTCCCTTCCTCCCATAGCATTGGGCTGGCCCGTTAGGGACAAAGGCCCGGCACCAGGTTTTCCTATTTGACCGGTAATCAGAGACAAGTTCAACAGTGCAAGGTTTTTATTTACGCCTATTACACTTTGGTTCAGGCCCATTGCCCACATAGAAATAAACCCATCGGCAGCACCAATAATTTTAGCGGCGGCAATAATATCAGCGGCAGCAACATCACAAATTATTGCAGCCTCTTCAACAGATCTTTGCATTACTATTTTCCTATAGTGATCAAATCCGTCGGTATGAAAATAGATAAATGCTTCGTTCACCATATTCATCTCTATCAGGCACCGGCCTATAGCATGGTACAATGTGATGTCTGTGCCAGGATTGATCTGAAGGTGAAGGTCTGCTATAGAACATGTTTGTGTTTTTCTGGGGTCCACAACAATAACTTTTATATGGGGATTGGCGGCTTTATGAGCTTCCAGTCTCCTGAATAAAATAGGGTGGCACCATGCAGGATTGGCCCCTGAAATCAAAAAGCAATCTGCCAACTCAATATCTTCATAAGCCAAAGGGACAGAATCATCGCCAAGTGCCATTTTGTACCCAGCTACTGCAGAGCTCATGCACAACCTTGAATTGGTATCGATGTTGTTTGTACCAAGAAAACCTTTTACCAGTTTGTTGGCAATATAATATTCCTCTGTAAGGCATTGCCCTGAAACATAAAAACCTACGGAATCAGGGCCATATTTCGCTATCAGGGACTTAAAAACGGCAGCAGCCCGGTCCAATGCAGTATCCCAGCTCACTTTTTGCAATGGCTGGTTCCTGTTCCACCGCATTTCAGGGTGCAACAACCTGTCTGATTTATCAGCTACGGTATAGTGGAGGTTCATTCCCTTGGAACATAACATCCCTTTATTGACAGGATGGTCCTTATCGCCGGCAATTGATATTTTACCTTTTCGGTCTTTGGACACAACAATTCCGCACCCTACCCCACAATACGAACAAGTTGACTTAAAACTTTCACCTTTTAATTCTAGCTTCATTTGTATTATTTAAATGATATGTCTTAAAAGATTTTTCATTATATTTTTTCCAATACTGCCCCTTTATACCTGGATGCCACCGGCACTTTGGCTTGTTCCAAAGATTGATCAATTTCCTTCCTTGCTTCACTTTCATCTGCCAAAGAAAATTTTACCAAAAATGCCATAAACGAAACCGCCAATACTACTCCGCCAATTACAAGTAAAGCCTGGGGGTAAGTGATATTTTCTACTTTTAAAAGAAAGCCAGCTGCCACTGCCCCTGCATTTCCTCCTGCCCCCACAATACCTGAAACAGCACCTATAGCTTTTTTATTTATAAATGGCACTACAGAATAAGTAGCACCTTCAGACATTTGCACAAACAGGCTAAAAACGATCATGGAGGTAATGGCAAGGGACAATACTGCCATCTGAGAAAATAGGATGAGGAAAATACCTTCCATGAACAATACTACAAACAAGAATTTCACCCGTCCTTTAAGCCCATATTTAATTCCAAATTTATCACCAAAATAGCCGCCTAATGTCCTGGCAAAAATGTTCATAAGACCGAATAATCCAGCGATTAATCCAGCTGTTTTCAGATCTAAACTGAATGTATCGAAATAATAGATTGCTGCTATATTATTAATAGTAAGCTCTACACCGAAACAAGCACCGTATATAACAAAAAGTGCCCATACCCTATAATCCATTAATGCTTTTTTAAAGCCACCTTTACTGGCCGAATTTTTTAAGGTCCAATCGGGGTTGTTTTTCTTTAGGTCTTTAAAATTCCCTTCAGGTGTATCTTGTATCCACTTATAATAAATTACCCCAGTTATTATCATCAAAATAGCAGGCACTACCATAGCATATCTCCATGCAAGTGATTCCACAAAACCCAAACCAACAAAAGTTGCAAATATCAAAGGCATGATCATCTGGGTAACCCCGCCACCTAAATTCCCCCATCCTGCAGAAGTTGCGTTGGCTGTACCCACAACATTTGGTGCGAACATAATGGAAGTATGATATTGTGTAATGACAAAAGATGCCCCTATCACTCCTATTGCCAGCCTGAAAATTAAAAATGATTCATAACTATTGCTTAACCCAATGAACATAACGGGTAGGGACCCAAAAATCAAAAGAAAACTATAAGCAATCCGGGGACCTACTTTGTCGCATAGCCACCCAATCAGCAGCCTGGAAAAGATGGTGATGGCAACAGAAGAGATTATGATGTTGCCAATCTGACCTTGGGTTAATGAAAGCTCTTCCCTTACTATTGCCATAAGAGGTGCAATACCAAACCATCCAAAAAAACACAAGAAGAATGAAAACCAGGATAAATGAAAAGCTTTCATCTGAGGAGTGCTTAAGTTAAACAACTCTATTTTGGTAGCTTTCCCGATTGTTTTTCTGTTCATAGGTAAAATTGATTTCAGGTTTAAAAAAATTAAAAATAAAGGCTGTTTATGCTGTAAGCCTTTGCCGCTCAGCAATTTTCTTCTTGTATATTTTTTTGGTTTGAAACAAATCTGGAAGTATAGCTTCAAGGCCTTCTTTGGCACCTTTGCTGCTTCCGGGCAAAGTGACTACCATGGTGTTGCCAATGGTACCTGCTACCAACCTCGACAGCATTGCTGTTGGTGATAATATCCTGCCATGTGACCTTATGGCTTCGCTTACCCCGGGTGCGTAGTGCTCAAGAATTTCTTTTATTGCATCAATAGTTTCATCACTTTTGCCTAATGTAGTGCCCCCTGTCGTAAAAATATAAGGTATGCCTTGTGCCACCCAGTCCAGGATTTTACCCTGAATAATCGTTCGGTTTGCTGGTACAAGCTGGGAATCTACCACATCAGCTTTGTGGTGCACCAATAATTCTTTAATAGTATCTAGAGC
>JALZND010000316.1 GCA_030857845.1 Bacteroidota bacterium
AAATAACACCGCATTATACCGCATTATATACAGTGTTAATCACATTCAATCCCTACAGGATTGAAAGAAAAGCAAAATTTAGTTTCACACAACGGGTTAAACATAAAATGTTTAGAAGAATTAGCCCTGTTGAAAATGAAACCTATGTATGAAGGTATGGTATTGTAAACAATACAATATTTGAAGGACTCATAATATAAATTAGGTTTTAAAACATAAAGCAGCTATAGGCTGCTTTTGTATTGTACTGATATTGTATTTATTTTTTAATGCTAGTCAAATACAGATAATTCCAACCATCATTTTTTTCCACTTCTTATGTAATTCCCGCAAATATTAAGATTCACATGGATTACTTTTATCTTAATATATATTGATATAAGGGCCCCAAATAAATCCTTTTACTTTTTCAAAAATATTTTTTCAAAAAAAGTTTTGATTTAATGAAACATATTTTACATTTGTAGTGTACTAAGTATCTAGTACACTATTACAATAAGAATTAAATTAAAAAAAATGAAAACATATCTTTCCACACAAAAATATACCGCCGTGAAATCATTTATTGTATTTTTTCTAATAACAGCCTTTTCCATAAATTCGGGTACGGCGCAAAATAATGTACAAGGTAAAATTGAAGGTACTTTAAAAGACGCTTCTGGTAAGCCTTTGGAATTTGTTAATGTGATGCTTTTATCATCTACCGATTCGGCCTTGGTAAAAGGTGCGGCAAGTGATGCACATGGCAAATACATAATCGAAAATGTGGCAGAAGGAAAGTATGTTATTGCAGCAAGCCAGGTGGGATTTGAAAAAGCATTTTCTGATATATTTTCAATAAACCAAAATCAGACAATAGTTAAAATGCCAGTCTTAACATTAAAAGAAGATGTGAAGCTCTTAAGTGAAATTACGGTTGAAACCACAAAACCATTTATTGAGCAAGAAATCGACAAAATGGTTATTAATGTGGAAAACAGCATTGTATCAAGTGGCAACAATGCACTTGAGGTCCTGGAAAAAGCACCTGGTGTTACAATCGACAGGCAAAATGAACAAATTCAGCTTAAAGGAAAGCAAGGGGTAATTGTATTAATCAACGGAAAGCAAACTTATTTGTCCGGACAGGATTTGACCAACCTGCTGAAAAGCACATCAAGTGAAAGTATTGAAAAAATTGAAATCATAACAAATCCTTCATCAAAATATGATGCTGCGGGTAATTCTGGTATAATAAATATCAAAATGAAAAAGAACAATAACTTTGGGACAAATGGCTCTGCAACGGTGGGTGCTGGATATGGTCGATTTGGAAAGAAGAACGCAAGCATTATGTTGAACCACAGGGCTGGAAAAATCAATACATTTGGAAACTATAGCTATTTTAACGGAAAATCCTTTCAGAGCAATGAAATAAGTAGGGTAATACCTTATGATGGTACCGTCACATACTTTGATCAGGAGTCCTACCGCCCAAACCAGTTTATAGGCAATAACTTCCGAGGAGGAATAGATTATTTTGCAAGTAGCAAAAGTACATTTGGATTTTTAGTTACAGGATTTGCTAATAATTGGGAACAATTTGATGCAGAAAACCGGTCAGTTTTGAGGAATGAAAGTGGAGACAAAATTTTAAAACCTATAACCAATGTTGCAATAGATGACAAAAGGTCAAATATAACCGGAAACCTTAATTATAAATATGATTTTAATGATAAAGGGCAGGAGCTGACAGTAGACCTTGACTATTCGCGATATGATGGGAATTCTTTTAATAACCTTGTGACCGAATATTATGATGCCCAAAACAACACCGCACAACCTGCTGAAGAGATAAGAAACTTTATGCCATCCAATATTAATATTTGGGCAATAAAATCAGATTATACACTTCCGCTGGAAGGTGGCGCTAAGTTGGAGGCTGGAATAAAAAGCAGCTATATTAATTCAGACAATGATTTGATCTTTGAAAATTATATAGAAAATGGCTGGTACCTTGACGAATCAAAATCCAATCATTTTAAGTATGAGGAAAATATTAATGCAGCTTATGCGAATTACGGAGGAAAGATAAATGATAAGACAACTTACCAGATGGGCCTAAGGTTGGAGCAAACTTATTCTAAAGGCCATTCTATAACTTTAAATGAAACAGTAGAAAGGAACTATATAAACTTATTCCCAACTTTATTTTTGTCTAGGAATATCGATAGCAGCAATGTGGTGAACTTATCATACAGCCGGAGGATTGACAGGCCTAATTATCAGGATCTAAATCCTTTTGTATTCTATCTAGACCCTTATACTTATCAAAAAGGAAATCCATTTTTGCAACCACAGTTAACTCATTCTATGCAGTTGACACATATGTTTAAAAATAAATTAAATACGACTTTGGGTTATAGCAGGACTACTGACGTAATTATGGGTGAGGTACCTGGACAGATACCTGAAGAAAATATAACTTTTGTCACTACAGAAAACCTGGCTTCTCAAGACAATATAAACCTCACAATTAGTTATCCATTGAAAGTTGCAAATTGGTGGAACATTCAAAATAACCTCAATGTGTTTTACAATCAATACAATTCTACTTATTTGGATGGTCCATTTAATATGGAGATTGTTGCCTGGAACGCTTATATTGCTAACAATTTCATCCTGGGAAAAGGATTTACTGCAGAACTGGCAGGATGGTATAATTCAAAAAACATTTACGGATTTTTTGTTAGTGAACCAATGGGAGCATTTAGTGTTGGCTTACAAAAGACTATGTTCGACAAAAAACTTACTGTAAAAGTCAATGTAAATGATCCTTTGTTCTTGAATAGGTTCCGCGGATCAGCAAATTATCAGGATATTAAATTAGATGTCCTTTCCCGTTGGGAAAGCAGGGTAGCAAGGTTATCGCTAACATATAATTTTGGAAATCAAAATGTAAAAGGTGCCCGTCAAAGAAGCACAGGAACTGAAGCTGAAAGAAACCGTGCCGGCGGAGGGCAGTAATAGCTAATCGTACTAAGATAGTTTTAAAAGCTCAAATAAAATGAAAATTATCATTAACGTCGGGCAACACCCTACGTTAATTTATGATTAATATTTTAAGTACTAGTAAAAACCTTAGCGAACTATGAGTAAAACATTGCAAACTTTGCGGTTAACAAAAATAGCTAAGAACGCTAAGAAGTCGCAAAGAACTCAAAGAAAATAAAAAATTAGAAGATCAAATAAAATTAAAAAAACCACAGGTTCTGTCTGTGGTTTTTTCATTTTAGGTTCAGGGCTACTCACATTAATGGTTTCCATTTTTTTTAAATATTTATTACAGTTGCCACTTTATGCGCAGCAGCCTGTTTTTATCTACGAAAAAGAGTTCATAAATGGATTTTCTATTTTGTTTATATTAATTAACATCAAGGTTTAAAATAAAATATTAAATCATTTTCAAAAAAATAGTTAAGTAATTTGTCAACAATAATTTTATGAACTTTTTTAATTATGTCTTTCTGATTTTATAAAATCACAATTAAAATTGATAAAAATATGTTGAAATTATAATTATAAGAAATTCACTTCTATACCTCTAATATTATTCAATTATTTCAAAATTTTTACACCGCTTACAAGGGCATTTGTTGCTATTGGTTACATAAAAATTTATTTATATTTGAATGTTGAAACATGAGTTTGTTGCTATCAGGAAACTGGGTGAGTATCTTTTTAAAAAAAAGAAAATTAAGATCTTCAACATCCATTGGCAATAATTAATATAAGATTGCCAATTGTTCAATTTGGAAAAGGAATTCAATATTATGAATATATATAGTGCTGAAAAGGAACGTTTATTAAAATCATCTGAAAACAGGAATTGGAAAAAATGGGGGCCATATCTTACTGAAAGGCAATGGGGCACCGTTAGGGAAGATTATTCCAAAGATGGCAATGCATGGGGTGCTGTGTCGCATGAGCAGGCGCGGAGCAATGCCTACCGCTGGGGGGAGGAGGGCATTGCAGGTTTTTGTGATTTTAATCAAATACTTTGCCTGGCACCGGCATTTTGGAATGAAAAGGATGCAATGTTAAAAGAAAGGCTTTTTGGGCTAACAAATGACCAGGGAAACCATGGGGAAGATGTTAAAGAATTATATTATCACCTTGAATCATCTCCTACCCATTCATATTGCAAGTATTTATATAAATACCCTCATGAAGCTTTTCCTTATAATGAGCTTTATGAAAAAAACAAAAGCGACAGGTCCCAACCGGAGTATGAAATTATAGATACGAGAATTTTTGATGATTCAAGATATTTTGACTGCTTTATAGAATATGCCAAAGGTGGCATGAATGACATATTGATGCAGGTTACCGTACATAATAGGGGTGAAAGCGAAGCTCCTATCCATGTATTGCCGCATCTTTGGTTCAGGAATTACTGGAAGCATAATTCCAGATTTCATAAGCCGCATATTTCTTCTTACACTCCTAATTGCATCCATAGTATATCCAATCGCAACGGCAGCTATTATTTATATCATGAAGACGGTGAGCAACTTTACTGCGAAAATGAAACCAATGACCTGTTGTTGCACAATATTCCCAATGAAAGTGTTTATGTAAAAGATGGAATAAACGATCATGTTGTAAACCATAGACCTACTGTTAAC
>JALZND010000317.1 GCA_030857845.1 Bacteroidota bacterium
CTCTTAAGTAGATCAACAATTTAAAAGATGATTGAAATTAAACTTTTATTTTTATAGAAACCGGTAATTTTCTTAGATAAAATTTTAGTATAAATAGTCATAATATTTATTAAACGATTAATTTGATGAATCCTCTCAAGCCTGATTTTGGTAGCAGTTTTTACACATCATTTATAATTTTAATCATTTTTTCTTCTTGTTCTTCATCACCTAGCACTTCAGAATTATCTTTAAATTCAGCTTATAATGAACGTTTGGAACTGGTGACTGTACCAGAGGGATATACTGCCGAAGTTGTGGCAGGCCCTGATCTTGTTGAATATCCAATGTTTGGCACCCTGGATGAAACAGGCCGCTTATTTCTTTTCGAATCGACCGGAGACGTATATGAAGAGTCTGAAGATGCTATAAAAGATCCCAGATTTCGCATTAATATGCTTGAAGATTTAAATGGTGACGGGATTTATGATAAAAGCACTATTTATGCGGACAACGTAGGCTTTCCCCAGGGGGGAGTATTTTATAAAGGAAGCCTGTATGCATCATCTGCTCCTGAATTAATTAAATTTACCGATACCAATGGGGATGGCTTGGCTGATCAACGTGAAGTAATATTATCAGGATGGATTCTGAACGTGAATGCAAACAGCCTGGTTGGACCTTTTATGGCACCTGATGGCTGGTTATATATGACCAATGCGATAATGGGATTTGATGTAACCACAAAAGAAGGCGAACGATTAAAAGGAGAAACTGCACGTGTATGGCGGGTACGACCCGATGGTTCGAACCTTGAATGGATATCTGCCGGTGGTATGAATAATCCTGTAGAATTAACTTTTACAGAAGCTTCGGAGCCTATAGGTACAATGACTTATTTTACTGATCCAAAAGCAGGACAGCGGGATGCTTTGATCTATTGGACAGAAGGGGGTGTTTATCCGAAGCCAAACAACAATATCACAAGAGATCAGCTGGTACGGACCGGAGAGTTATTGCCTGTGGTTTCAAAATATTCCCGGGTTTCTCCTGCGGGAATCTCCAGGTATAAAAATTCAGTTCTTGGTGAGGATTTTAAAGACAATCTCTTTAGTGCACAGTTCAATACACATCGTATCATAAGGCATAAGTTATTCAGGGATGGTGCTTCTTTCAGAACTGAAGATGAAGTTTTCTTTTCTTCTACACATGAAGATTTTCATCCTACAGATGTTTTTGAGGATGCCGATGGAAGTCTTATGGTGGTCGAAACGGGGGGCTGGTTCATTAAAGGTTGTCCTCTTTCACAGGTTTCCAAACCAGAATTAAAAGGTGCTATTTACAGGGTGCGGAAAAAGGATGCTGCAAAGGTGGATGATGCTTATGGAAATAATATAAAATGGAGTACCATTAATTCAGAAACTGCCACTTTATATCTTGATGATCCCCGACCGTTTGTACGTGAAAGGGCTGTAGAAGCGCTGGTTGATCAGAAAGAAGGTGCTGTACCGTCCCTTACGGAACTATTAAAAAAATCACAATCCTCTGATACAAGAACAAAAGCAGTTTTTGCCCTTTACAGAATAGGGACTGAGGAGGCACTTTCTGCAGTTCGCACAAGCCTTGATGATATAGACCTCCAGGTTAGGATAGCTGCGGCACGTTCTCTTGGACTGGCACGTGATCAGAAAGCTGTTACAAAACTCATAGTGCTGGTTGGCAAAGATGAACCCGCCGTGCGAAGGCAGGCTGCAACAGCACTCGGACAGATCGGCAATAAACAATCAACCACTGCCTTACTTGCTTCCATGGAAGATATTGATGACCGTATGGTTGAGCATGCTATAATTTGGTCTTTAATTAACCTGGAACAGCCTGCGTTAATAGAGCCGGGGCTTGCCCATTCTTCTCCACGGATACAAAAAGTAGCCTTGATAGCCTTGGATCAAATGCCAAAAACCATCTTGACTTTAAAACAGGTTACCCCCTTTTTTACAAGTGAAAATGAGGAGCTGAATAAAACCGCCCTTTGGATTGCTTCTCATCATCCGGAATGGTCAGGAGAAATGGTGGGATTTATTCGAAGCCGGTTCCGGGGTGGGCCTTTATCAAATGAGGAAAAAAAATTATTTGGAGATATATTAGTTTCATTTTCCGGTGAAAAGAATATGCAGGAATTTATGGCGGAACAGTTGAAGCGTGGCTCTGAAGAACAAAAATTATTTCTTATGGATGCAATGGCAAAGAGTAAGATAAAAGAGCTACCTCAGCAATGGGTATTGCAGATTGGAAATCAGCTCTCTGATAAAAATCCACAGGTACAATTAAAAGCTCTGGAGCTGGTGCGGATGCATAAAATTAACAAGCTTCCCGAAATGCTTCGTCAGGTAGCGGAGAATGAAAATAATAAGCCCAATATCAGGATTGAAGCCATTGGAGTATTAATTGCCCAGGACAATTTTTTTACTGACAAACAATTTGAATTTTTATATGATCAGTTAAAAGTTAACAATGAGGCTCCTTTACGGCAGCAGGCTGCCTCAGTATTAGCCCAGGGCAAATTATCAGAGGATCAGCTAAACAAAGTTGCTACAGAATATCTATCAGAAGCAGATGCTTTTATCCTTCCCAGGCTGTTGCCATTATTTCAAGGAGCACATAACAGCCAGGTAGGTACGGCCTTAGTGACTACACTTATTAATTCTCCCAGCCTGGATAGTTTTAATGAAGAAAATGTTCAGGCTGTTTTTGCAGAGTATCCAGCTGAAGTAAAACCAAAAGTTGACCAGCTGATGATGAAGCTTCGAAATGCCCGGGCGGGCAGGTTAGAAAAGTTACAGGCAATGGAAAGTCATATTTCTCAAGGAGATATTGAACGTGGCCGGGTACTATATTTTGGTAAAGCCGCTTGCTTTACCTGTCATACTTTGGGGCCTGAGGGAGGGAAATTAGGGCCTGACCTTACTTCAATACAAAAAGACAGGTCAGCACATGACCTATTGGAGGCAATAGTTTATCCCAGTGCAACTTTTGTCCGGGAGTTTGAAACGTATAAAATTAAAACAAATAACAAAGAGTATACAGGCATTATACAGGAACAATCCCCGGATGGGATCCTCCTTGGTACCTCCCCGCAATCTTCAGTGCGCATTTCGCGAAATGAAATAGTGTCTATGGAAATATTAGATATTTCGATGATGCCCCAGGGTTTGGATAATTTACTTTCCAGGCAGGAGATGGCGGACCTAATGGCATTTATTCTCGGCCAGGATCAGGATCCGGAGACTGATCAGGCAATCTTAAGATGATTAAAAAATAAATACCTTTTAATATATCAATATATAATTTTACCTCCTCACCACATGGAACGACGTAATTTTTTTAAAAAAAGTATTATTGCCGGAGCCGCGGCAATTTCAGGCATCACCTCTATTGAAACTGTTGCCAATCCAAAGAAAAAAGAAGCAAAAAAGTTTAATATGAAGTTTTCACCTGAATTCGGAATTTTTTCTGAAGCTGCAGGCAAAGATCCCATTGATCAGTTAAAATGGGGTTATGAACAAGGTTTCAGGGCGTGGGAAAATACGGGTCTTAAAAACAGACCGGTGGAGGAGCAGGAGCGTATCAGCAAAACTATGCAGCAACTTGGAATGGAATTCGGTCAGTTTGTGGGTACATTGACTTTCGAGAATGTGACATTTGCAGGAAGAGATAAAAGTGCCCGGGAAAGTGTGCTGAAAGATATTCGTGCATCAGTAGAAATTGCAAAAAGAATGAATACTAAATTTATTCATAACGTTTTAGGAACATCCGACCCGAAGCTTCCATGGGATTTTCAGATGGCTAATGCTATAGATTTATTGAAGCAAATTGCTGAAATTTATGAACCTCATGGTATCATAATGGTAATGGAATCCATGAACCATAGAAGAGACCATGACAACATGTTCCTTCACACCATTCCGCAGGCATATGCCCTGGCCAAAGCGGTAGGCAGTCCCAGTGTAAAGGTGCTTTATGATTTTTATCATGTACAGATCCAGGAAGGAAACCTGTTGCCCACATTAGATTACGCCTGGGATGAAATTGCCTATATCCAGGTAGGGGATACTCCCGGACGAAAAGAGCCAACTTCCGGAGAAATTAATTTTCCAAATGTACTTCAGCATGTGTATGATAAAGGCTATCGGGGATTTGTCGGGATGGAACATGGCATTAGCAAATCAGGAAAGGATGGCGCATTAGCGGCTCTTGAATCTTACCGTAAAATAGATCCAAAATAGGAAATCTATATAAACTTGGAATTACAACTACAGCTGTTATTGTAAAATCCATTATTATTCTTCTTTAAGTCTGATGAAAATATAATCCAGGATTAAAATAGTCTTTTTAATAATCCACTATGTTAATGTTCCTTAATTTTGTAGGTTAAAGATTTAACCTGAGGACTAATGAAGGAAAGATATTTTGGCATTGAAGTAGGAGGTACCAAGTTACAGGTAGTTACCGGAGAAGATCCCGCGAAAATAGATGAACGGTTACGATATACGATCTTTAAAGATCAAGGCGCCGAAGGTATAAAGAAGCATCTTGAGGAAGCTTTGAATTCTTTAACTGAGCAGGGTAAACCTTTAGCAGTTGGTATTGGATTTGGCGGACCCGTAAACAGGATCACTCATAAGATAAGC
>JALZND010000044.1:0-1956 GCA_030857845.1 Bacteroidota bacterium
AATTTAAAGTGTAAATTTGTAGCAGGACTATCAATAAATAAAAGTTAAATCTGTAAACTTTTTTTAGGACGGGTCAAAATTATGTTCCAACCCCAGCCCCATCGGGGCGTAATCAATGATGCCATGCCCCGAGCATTAGTCCAAAATTATGTTAATATCTTCTACTATAACTTAGCAGAATGATGTGCTTCCACCTTTTTTAGCTCCATGTCATTTGGCCTCCTCTTCCATCACTTTATCCTGAAAATATCTATCCTCAAAATATTCACCACTGAAATCAATTCCAGAGGTTTCTGAACAACCTGCCTTTGCCTGGCTAATCACCACCAGGGAGTCTTGAAGAATAAAATTAAGCTGGCATGTATCTGTGCCATTTATAGATATATACAGTGCCATTGCTGCTTCTAAGGTAGCTTTGCCAGAAAATTCACCATCATTTATGCCATCGTGTGCGGCCAGTTGGAAATCGAAAGATGAAAGTGTAACATTAGAAATTTTAAGAGTGGCGGGATCTATTGATCCTTCCCTTTCCCATGCACCTTCCCACTTATCGATTATCTTTTTCAGGGTATCTTCACCTATAGTTTCCCGCCCCGCCAATTCTTGTTCGTTTTTCTTTTCATTGGGCTGGCAAGAAAAGGTCAATATAATGAGCAACAATTTTATATAGGCAACTATTTTCATAATCAGGATTTATGGAAGGTAAAAATTATTGACATTTATATTGAGTGTTTTATTTACTTAAACTGATATATGTTAAAATGGCTTAAAATTTCAATGGCAAATCCTATCATTGTAAAGACATCAACTCGCGCGCATTCTGAAAAGCAACTGGCGAAGGTTTGTCTCCACCCAACATCATGGCTATTGCCTCTACCCTTTCATTTTCAGAAAGTTTTTTAATGTTACTGGATGTTTTATCTAAACTATTGTCTTTATAAACAAAATAATGCGCATCGCCTTTGGCTGCTATTTGAGGCAAATGGCTAATGGCAATTACCTGGTGTGCTTGCGCCATCTTTTTCATCATATTTACCATTTTCATAGCTATCGCCCCAGAAATCCCTGTATCAATTTCGTCAAATATAATGGTTGGAAGAGCAGTTTTATCTGCAAGGATATATTTCACGCAAAACATTAACCGGGAAAATTCGCCTCCTGAAGCTACATTTTTAAGTTCCTGAGGTTTTACGCCTTTGTTGGCACTGAACAAAAAATCTATGGCATCCAAACCTGAAGGGGTAGGTTCTACCGGTTTATGGCCTATATGCAATGATGCGTCGGGCATTCCAAGCTCCCTTAGCAGCATAATAAGTTCAGTTTTAATATCTTCAAATACGGCGGTCCGGGATTCAGACAAAATTGTGCCTTGGGCCAACATCAATTTTTCTGCTTCTTCCATCTTCTCTTTAAGGCCGATATGCTCATCGTCCAAATTTTGGATTTTTTGCAGCTTACCTTCAAGCTCTTGTTGCAGTTCCAATAATTCACTGATGTTGGAAAGCCGGTGCTTTTGCTGAAGCTTATATATTAGTGTAAGCCTGTCATTAATCAATTCTATTTTTTCAGGATCATATTCTACCAATAGTTCTTCACTTTCCACCTCCAGGTTTATGTCCTTAATTTCTATAAGGCAGCTTTCCAACCTTTCCTTTAAGGCAGCATAATTGTTGGAATAAACTGAAACATTTGACAAGGAATTTACCGCCGTGTACAATGAAGATTGAACAGAAAATTCTCCCTGGCTGAGGTTTTGCAATACTGCGTTCAACTTAAGTTTTATCTCTTCCGCATTTTCAAGTTTCTTTAATGAATCTTCCATTTCTTCCTGCTCACCTTCTTGAAGACTTGCTGATGAAAGTTCTTCCCAAAGAAATTGCTGATAATCTGCTTCTTTTTTTAATTCATCAGCATCCTTTAATAAAGTTTCATAGCTTTTTTTACTTCTTGAAAATT
>JALZND010000044.1:1966-13975 GCA_030857845.1 Bacteroidota bacterium
TTTTCCAGGAGGAGTTGGTTTTGTGCATAGCTATCAATAATTGAAAGCTGGTAATTATTAGATCCTAACAATAGTGTATCGTGCTGGGAATGGATATCCATTAAATTAGAACCAATAGATTTCAGGATCTCCAATGTTACCGGCGTATCATTGATAAAAGCCCTTGATTTTCCTGTGTGACTAATCTCCCTCCTGATTATAGTTGTCGGCTCATAATCTAAATCTTCGTCTTGAAACAATTCTTTTAATCGGTATGACGACAGATCAAAGCTTCCCTCAATTATGCATTTCTCTTCCTCGTTGTACAAAGACCGTACATCTGCCCTTTTGCCCAACAACAACCCTATAGCACCAAGCATTATGGATTTTCCAGCTCCTGTTTCACCGGTTATAATGTTCAATTCTGGTGAGGGTGTCATCTCCAGGTGCTTGATCAATGCATAATTTTTTATAGTAAGATTCCTTAACATCTATTCAGCCCTTTTATCTATAATAATTTCATCGATATTTTTGATAAGTATTTCAGATTTGATCCTCCTCATATCACAAACTTCCAAGACAGTTTCTGTAATGCTTAAAATCTTCGAAACATATACTTTGCCATTTCTCAAAACAATGCTTACAGGATTCTCAAAAATTTCCTGAAGGTCAGGCTTAATCTGGTTGCCCCATATCCTTCTTTGCATTTTCGCCATATGAAGATTTGAAATATGTAGCAAGTTAAAAAAAATCTAAAGTAAAACTCATACCCAACCAATAGGGATAGAAACTTTTTCCAAAGATTATATCTAAAAAATTACAAGTTGGTGATGATAATATCTTTTATGAAAAGTGAATTAAAGGGATGATAGGACTTACTTAATCATTGGGGCCATCTTACTGATCTTTGTTGGATCCAGTGCGGAAAGAATGGTATAGGCCTCCCTTCTCACTGCCATATCGCCCTTAGAAAATACATGGACCAGTTCATCTGTTTTGGCATCAAGAAAGGCAATTATGGCGATGGTATTGGGCCGTGCCTCATTTACTTTTTTCACGTTCTTCAATGCTTGAAGGATATTTTTACGTGCATCGTCCGGGGCAGTAGCAAAAATATCCATTCCTTGACGATGGTAAAGGTAAGAACCTTCCCGAAGGGGAAGTACCTGTTGGTTCATAAGGTTTTCAGCTAACCAGTAGCGGTTCCTATTGCTGTTGAATTGTTTCCATCCCGGAAAATTTGTCTGCTGGGCATTGGTAACAATATTAAATGCTTTTTCATAAAATGGGTTTCCTTGCAGTTTTCCAAAGGAGTCATAATCCAGGCCGAGGATGATATATGCATAAAAGCTTAACATAGCAGTAATATTGCTTGAAAAAACCTGCTCCGAAAATTCCATGGGCTGTGAAGGCTGGTATTCAAAAGCCCAATCCCGGTCAGCAAAATTCAATAGCATGGTCTGGTAATTGGTCTCAAAAACAGGCCTTGCTGCCTGCACCTGAACAATTGCCTCATAACTTCCTATGGTAGATTTTTCATTTAAGGTTATAACCAGGTTACAATTGATCCTTTCTTTGGCAGAATAAACATCATTTGTCCATTTTCGTGTATTCAAGAATTGTGAAAATGCTTTTTCCATTTCGGTAAACACATTTTTATCCGTTATTTGGGCTTTGCCCTGATTAACTTTTACAACAAAATTGAACTCTTGTGCAAAGATATTGTAAGTGGAAAAATTGAATAACAGGAAAAATATGCCAATGAGAAATTTCACCTTGTATGGATTATGTGGTTAATGTTTAGCTAAGTCGGAAATAATGATATCTACAATATCTTTTGCTATAGCTGTTTTAGGTTTTAACTCTATTATTATGATATTATTATGTTTGTCAATTATAGAAACTTTGTTCGTATCATGCCCAAACCCAGCGCCAGGATCATTGAGTGAGTTTAGCACAATATAATCCAGGTTCTTTTTTTGAAGTTTTTTTATGGCATTTTCAATTTCATTATCTGTTTCAAGGGCAAAACCTATTAGTATTTGTCCATCGGTTTTTAACCTGCCCAAGCTTTGGGCTATATCCCTAGTTTTTATTAGGTCGAGATTAATATTGCCTTGTTTTTTTATTTTTTGCATGACTTTAGTTTCAGGCTTGTAATCAGCCACAGCTGCTGATAGTACAATAATATCGCAGGAACTAAAAACTGATATTGATGCCTGATACATATCTTCAGCTGATACAACACGTATTACTTTTATTGTTTTGTTGCTGCAGGAAAGGTTTGTGGGCCCACTTATTAAAGTCACCTCAGCACCAAATCTGGCAAGCTCTTCTGCTAGGGCATAACCCATTTTACCAGTAGAATAATTCCCGATAAACCTTACAGGATCAATTTCTTCATATGTAGGCCCGGCAGTTACCATTGCTTTTTTACCTGTTAAAGGTCTTTTTTGCTGGAAAAAATTTTGTAAAGAAAAAATGATATGGTCTGGTTCGGCCATTCTGCCGGTCCCAGTAAGGCCACTTGCCAGTTCGCCGTATTCGGCATCAATAACAATATTGCCGAAACTTCTTAAAAGATTGATGTTGTTTAATGTAGCAGGATGCTGGTACATATCCAGGTCCATAGCGGGCGTTATGAAAACAGGACAACGGGCAGAAAGATAAACTGCAGTCAATAAATTGTCGCAGATGCCATTGGCAAACTTGGCAAGGGTATTTGCACTGGAAGGAGCAATTACTAAAGCATCAGCCCAAAGACCCAGTTCAACATGGTTGTTCCATTGCCCTGTATCATTTTTTATAAAATGGGAAAGTACAGGGTTTTTTGATAAGGTTGCTAAGGTCAATGGTGTTATAAAAGAAGAAGCAGAGGTGGTCATAACAACCTTTACCTCTGCTCCTTCTTTTACCAGCAACCTTACAAGCAGGGCTGATTTATAAGCTGCAATACTTCCACAAACGCCAAGAATTATTTTTTTCCCGCGGAGCATGGGGTATTATAAAGAATCTTCTTCTACTTCAGGTTTCCTGAACATAACTTCGCTTTCCAGAAATTCATCCATCGCAACAGTAGTAGGCTTTGGCATTCTTTCGTAAAACCTAGAAATCTCAATTTGCTCCCTGTTTTCGAAAATTTCTTCCAAATTATCCACCGTTGAAGCAAACTCTACTAATTTACTGTTCAATTCTTCTTTCATTTTTGAAGCCACCTGTCGGGCCCTTTTTGATACAATTGAAACAGATTCATAAATGTTTCCTGTTGGAGATGCTATACTATCAAGGTCCCTGGTAATGATTGATGATTGCGATGCCATATTTATAGTTATTTAGTACTGCTTTGTAAATCACTTATTTGACTGAGGCTGTTGCTATACATATTTTCAGCTTCTTTTAAATACTTACTGCCTGGATAGGTATCAATAAATGCCTGATAAAACTCTACCACGTCAGCATAACGTTCCTTTTGCAAATTCTTAAAACTTTGCTTAGCGAGGTTATATTGAGCCTCAATTTTTAAGAAACTAATTTCTTCATTCAAATCTGAATCTGGAAAATCCCTTTGGAAATTATTGAATGCCCGAATAGCAGCCTTGAACATGGTAGCTTCGTTCATTGCCGATTTGTTGATTTTATAATAGAGCTTGGCATTTTCATAAGCTTTTTCTTCAAGCTTAATTTGAAGCTGATCTATAATTTCATTTGACTGCTCAACGTATTTTGAATTTGGGTATTTATTAATAAAGTTTTGTATTGCCGCTATTGCTTCATAGGTGCTGCTTTGGTCCAGGTTGGACTTTGGTGATTCCTTATAATTAGAAAATGCATGCATAAACATGGCTTCTTCTGCATACGGGCTCCTTGAATAAGTATCATAGAAGCTTTTGAAAAAGAAAGCACTTTCAGTATATAATTTTTGGTAAAAATGCGAATAGGCATAATAAAATTGGGCTTTCTCAGCCTCTTTTGTGCCTTTTATAATTGGAAGGATTTCATCAAACAAAAGTTTTGCTTTGTAATAATCCTTGCTTTCGTAATATTTGAAAGCAGCATCATATTTTACTTTCCAATCATCGCTCTTTTGAATCTTCCTGAATTTACTGCAGGAAGTAGCCAAGACCAGGCACAACATGAAAACAAGGATCGAAAATAATTTATTTTTATACATATAGGGTGCAAATATAAACTTCAAAATTTTAATAAGCAATTATCAAAAATAAAGCCTGCTTTGAAAATAAAACTTTGATCGGGAAATTTTATTGCAGTAAAAACAATCTTATCGCTTAATCACAAGTTTTTTCGTGATAAGGTTGTCATTGTCTACCTTTAGGGTATAAAAATAAATACCTGAATTAAGTTCATTTGTGGAAATCTTAATTTTAGAATCGTAAGGCGGGAGGTCATATTCGGCAATGACAGATCCCAATACATCATGGATAACAATTTTTGCACCTTTTTTCTTGGTATTGAGGGTATAGTTAAAAAAAGCAAAATTTGCCACAGGATTTGGGTATACATTGCTGATCTGGATATCTTTATTATGAAATAAAATCTTCTTTGAATTTTGATCTTCTATTACATACATTACCTCATGGACAAGTGAATCACTTCGGTCGTTTGCATTATAGATCAGGTATCTGACAATGCTGTTGGATTCAACAAGGCCTGTCTCAAGTACACTCACAAATTTATTGCTCAAGCTACCCGCATCAATGGTTTTTGAAGCTAAGAAACTGGAAGCAATACTACTTAAACAATCATCGCCCCAACAAAAATAAGTAATCTGGCTGCTGCCCAGCTGGGTGCTGAGCCGCTTAATTTGCAATTGAAGTGGCTTATTCGTTAGGTTCCGGATATTAAGTACAGCTTTTACCTCAGACCCAACACTTCCAGCATGCCTCAATTCAGAGTCAACTTTAAAACTTTGCGAGGAAGCAACCTGGCAAGTCAAAAACAGAAATATTAGGATAGTAAAAGTTCTCATCAATAGGCGAATCTGCTATAACATAAAAATAAAATAAAATAATTGATATTTTTTAAAAAGATGGTATAAATTCTTACATACAATAAAATAAATTATAATGGTGTGCGTTTCACACCGGCCACCGAAAATTTTAAAATAATCGATTATATATTTATACCCTTAAGCTGTTATAGCTCTCAGTGTACAGCTATTTTTTTATACTAATTTCAATCAAATGAATGCATAAAAAAAAGGAGGAATGGCTGGATTTGATTTATGATCCGGAAATTGCAAGAAACAGGCAATGGGTGGTTCACATCTACTAAATACAATCTTTTCAGATAAAAGGGGAAAGCAGAAAAATTCCTAACTGGAAGAAAAGTTACATGTCCTAAAGAATTTAAAAATCAATTTCAACTATAATTGGATCGATATGACTTTGAAATATGCAGTTTAACTTCATAATAATTTAATAAGATTAAGAATTTTATACAAGTTCTTTAGTCTTTTACCATTGGGGCTTTTCTTATTGCTTCTTTTTTGGAAGGATCAGACAAAGAGCGTTGTACAGGCTTGGATATAGGTTTTTTTTCACTATTATTAGCTGGTATTGCAGATGGTTTTGTGTTTGTAACTTTAGCCTCTTCTTTAACTGGTTTGGCAACAGTTTTTTCCGTTGGTTTTGCACCTGACTGAGTACCCGCATTCTGTTTGATCTCTTGGCTTACATGCTGTATTCCAGCCGGGTTATTTTCTACAGGCTTGGTCAAAGTAGAGTCACGGGGCTTCAAAACTTCTTTAAAATCTGGTCTTTTCTCGCTATGCCAAACAAAACCTTGTAGTTTCTTGTCAGGCTCTTTCATTTCATGCGGAGGTACAAACGAGGCATCTGGATTAGCATAAAAAGTTATTTTGTGTGCTTGGGCCTCCTTAAACTTTATGAGCATATTGCTACATAAAGCCTTGTTCATGCCAACTGTTAAGGCTTGTTCCAAAACAAAATAAATACTTTCACCATTGCCATATACATTTACGCGGTCAATCTTACTTTCATTGAAAAATGCCACCATGTCCCTTCCTTTTATTTGATTGTAGTTTTTGGCAGTATCTTCCGATATTACAAAAGAATTTGAAGACATGTTCATCCGGTCTATTTTATTGTTAGCCATTTGGATATTTATAGAATCGGCAGAAATCTGGTTTCCATCGCTCCATAATACGGGGCTGTTATAAAGGTATATGGTAGAATCAGAAAAATCATAAACCAATGAATCTGATTTTCCTTGTAAATCGGATTTAAATATCTTCACATCATGATAGGCTAGTATTTTTTTGTTGTTTGTACCAGGTTTCTCTATAGAGACCAATGAGTCAGATGACAAATACATGGTATCAAGGTTTACAGCCTTTTTCATTATGGCATTCCCATATACTTCAGTGATTCCATTTTTCTTTGAATAACGTCCTTCATTTCCCATTATGACCACTTCATCCTTTAATGAAACCATCCGCACATTTTGTGAAGCGCTATAAAACTGGTTTAAGTCATCTCCTTTCAAAATATCTCCGGTAAGGATATAATTTTCGGTCATGATTTGACCTTTTGAAAAAGTAGACCGTTTTTCTAAGGTATGGAATTCGCCCTCAATCATGGTGAGCTCTGTTTTGTCCTTGGTGATGATATGGGTGGGGCCCCGCACTAAAGCTACTTTGGAAACAGTATTGTATTGTAGTGTATCTGACTTCAAGGTGTACTCCACATTTTTCAAGACCACATCTTCTTTAAAAGAAACAAAGCGGGCATTCGTATCATAGTATCCTTTTTTACTGGTAAGGGTATTTTCAGGATCAACCAATTTCCCTCCTTCATAATATTTTGCAAGTTTGGCAATCATATCATAATCCAGGAACTGTGTAGTCAATGTGGAAGTAGGGTCTTTATATACTACGTTGCCCCTCATTTTGGCTACTTTAAGATCACCGTCGTACAAAAGGTTTTTACCGGTTATGGTTATGGAGTCGCCTTCCAAAATTTTTACTTTACCAAAAGCTTCCAGTGCATTTCGCTGCTCATAAAAATATGCAGAATCAGCATGTATTGTGGTGTTCTTTTGCTTAAACACAACCCCCTGCATCAGGATTTTAACCCGCTCCCCATTTCTTTCGCCTCCCTCAAGAGATCCTTCCGCACTGTATTGTATCCGCTCTGTCTTCTGTGAATAAGAAGGGAAAGAAAAGAAAATACTTAAAAAGACAATCAGGAGAAGACGCAAGAGGTTAGAATATTTGGTCATGTTTAATTCTAAAGGATTAAATTGTTCCTTTATATGTTTATTGTTAGGCTTTGAAGAATTCATTCTTCATTCAAAAACATGCAATTTTAACAAAAAAAGATGTTTTATATTGCATACTCAAAATCTTAATCAATATTATTAAAACATCTTTTATCTAATACTCAAAAACAATGCTAAAAAGTTTCCAGCAATATGCAAAAGCAAATAAAATGTTTGATACTGAAGGCTGTATTTTGCTGGCTGTAAGTGGAGGCATGGATTCGGTAACGATGGCACACTTATTTTCTCAAGCTAAGGTAAATTTTGCTATCGCACATTGTAATTTTAATTTAAGAGGGGATGAATCTGATGCTGATGAAGCTTTTGTAAAAAAGCTTGCCAAAAAATATAAAGTGAGCATCCATGTAAAACAGTTTGATACAAAAGCATTTGCCGCCCAGGAAAACATCTCAATACAAATGGCAGCGCGGGCTTTAAGGTATACTTGGTTTCAAGAGTTGATCAAAACATACGATTATAAAAAAATAGCCACTGCCCATCATAAAAGCGATAGCCTTGAAACAGTGCTACTCAACCTGGTGAGGGGTACAGGTATTTCCGGATTGCATGGCATTATGCCCGTGGCAGGAAAAACCATAAGGCCCGTACTTTTTGCAGATAAAGATATGATTAGGGACTATGTGGCAGAGAAGCAACTTGTGTGGAGAGAAGACAGCACCAATGAATCAAATAAATACCACAGGAACCTTATCAGAAACGAGGTAATCCCGCATTTAAAATCCCTAAACCCTGATCTTGAAAGCACCATTGAGCAGACTATTGAAAAAGTAAAATCAGTAGAAAATATTTATTATGGCCATGTTAAAGCTGTAAAAGAAAAGTTGTTGGTTAAAAAAGGTGTTGATTATACAATTGATATCCATGCCATAGTATCGCAAAATGAAGGCAAAATGATCCTATGGCAGCTCCTTGAATCTTTTAATTTCAATTATATCCAGTCAGGTGCGGTATATGGTATATTGAATAACGGTAGTGGAAAAATCTTTGAATCCCCTACCCATAAGCTAAATATTGATAGGAGTACTTTGATCATATCGCCAAAAAACCTAAAAGCTTTCGAAAGCCAAGAGATTACAGAACAAACCACACAGTTAACATATGAAGGTTTTGAGCTAAATTTTTCAATCATAGAAGCTACCGACATAAAAATAAGCAGCGACAAAAATATCGCTTTCCTGGACTTTGAAAAGCTAATTTTTCCACTGAGCATCAGGAAATGGAAAGCAGGTGATTGGTTTATCCCATTAGGGATGAACAAGAAAAAAAAGCTAAGTGATTTTATGATTGATGAAAAAATTCCTTTAAACTTGAAAGAAAGAATTTATGTCCTGGTATCTGGCGATTCTATCTGCTGGATTGTGGGAAATCGCATTGATGACCGGTATAAAATCACAGATAAAACGGAAAAAGCGGTAAAAATTACCTATTCCCTGAGCAATGATCAACCCCTTTAAAAAAACATATACCTTATCGGAGTTAAACCTTTTCCGTTTTCTTGCAAAGTTAAAGCTGTTTGAAAGCCTGAGCCATGAAGAGATGGCACTTTTCCAGCCTTACCTTTATTTAAGGACATATAAAGAGGGCGAGGCGGTATTTTTCAGAAACGACCCAAGCCATGCATTATACATAATCAAAAACGGCAATATATCTTTGAATATAGATATAAAAGACAAATTTGAAGTACTTGGTGTTTTGAAAGCAGGGTCAGCTTTTGGTGACAATTCCTTGTTAAAAAACTCCAGGAGGATTTATAGTGCTGTCACTGAATCAGAAATGGCAGAACTTTATGTAGTGCCTCAGGTAAACATCATGGAAATTTTTAATTTACACCCAGTTATAAAGGCAAAAATGCTAAATTCACTTGCAGAAATGTACAACGAATATACAGTAAACCTTTTTAAAGCTTATAAATCCTCTTTTGGATTTTTTAATTTAGGGGAAGCTTACCTTAAAGCTGAAAAAACAAATTAAGTTTGTACAGCTTAATTAATGTAGGATTATATTGTTGTAGTTAATTTTTAAAAATTCTAAATTTTTTATATCATGAAAGTAACTGTAGTAGGAGCCGGAAATGTAGGTGCAACTTGCGCCGATGTGCTGGCTTATAGGGAAGTAGCCAACCAGGTGGTATTGGTGGACATCCGCGAAGGTTTTGCCGAGGGAAAAGCCCTTGATATCTGGCAAAAATCCCCTATCGATTTATATGATACAAGGACCATTGGGTCTACAAACGACTATTCTAAAACCGCCGGGTCTGATGTGGTGGTAATCACCTCCGGGCTGCCCAGGAAACCGGGAATGAGCCGTGATGACCTCATAGAAACAAATGCAGGAATAGTAAAATCTGTAACAGAAAGCATCGTTAAACATTCTCCAGACACTATAATAATAGTTGTTTCCAATCCATTGGATGTAATGACTTACCAAGCCCACATCACCTCAAAATTCCCAAGAACAAGGGTGATAGGAATGGCGGGAATATTGGATACTGCCCGTTACAGGGCCTTCTTAGCTGAAGCAATCAACGTATCACCTAAAGATATCCAGGCAGTTTTAATGGGTGGCCATGGAGATACCATGGTGCCTTTGCCAAGATATACTACCGTGGGTGGCATACCTGTTACCGAACTTATATCAAAAGACAAACTTGACGCAATTATTGAAAGGACCAAATCTGGAGGTGGCGAGCTCGTAAAACTTATGGGCACCTCTGCATGGTATGCCCCAGGATCGGCTGCTGCACAAATGGTGGAAGCCATAGTAAAAGACCAAAGAAGGGTATTTCCTGTATGCATGAAACTTGAAGGTGAATATGGCATCCATGATACATACCTTGGCGTGCCGGTAATCCTTGGAAAAAATGGTGTAGAGAAAATTATAGAACTTGACCTCAATGACGAAGAAAAGAAAGATCTGGAAGTATCCAAGGGCCATGTAAAGGAAGTAATGAACGTGTTAGAGAAAATAAGCTAAAAAACTTTTTTGTCAAGAAAGTAAAAGCCGGTATATAAAAACTACCGGCTTTTACTTTTTAAATCCTTTTAGTAATAAGGCAAAAGGAAATGCTTTAAATATTAATTTTTAATGCCCCTATGCCCGTAAGACAATATTGTTTTTAAAAAAAATACTTTTAAATATCTAGCAAGTTTATTTTAGAAGTGAACCGCCAAGGTGATTCACTTCTTTATAAATTAATGGGAAGATTATTTTACAGGTAATATATAAGGCATAAACTCATAGTAATCTTTAGCGGCTTAATTATCTTTGCAAAAAAAAAATCGCTGTGTTCTATCATAAATTATTTAAATATTCTACTTCAAAATTAAAGGAAGAGGAAAACAGGAAAAGGATCTTATTTATCTTGAAATTGCTGTTGCTCCTTGGGCTTTTATTTTTTCAGGACAATCTACCAACCAGTGATAGCTATTTTGGGAGAATTTTTGAAGTTACGGTACTTTATATAACTGCCCATCTGGTAGTTTCTTTTGCAAGGCTGGCTATTGTAAGCCTTTACATCCGAAAGAACCATATGAGGCAAGATTCAAAAGACAATTTTATTATTGGGATCAACAGGATTGCCTCCATGCTGTCTTTCTTTGCCTTTGTGATTTGTGCTTTTTTATTTTTTAAAATAGATGTAAAAGACCTCTTTACATCTATTAGTATCGTGGCAGCTGCTATTGCATTGATCTCAAAAGATTATGTCGCCAATATGATCAATGGTATGATCATAATGTTCTCCAACCAGCTGTCCCTTAATGATTATATCAAAGTGGGCGACCATAGGGGGAAAATTGTTGACATCACCTTGATCAATATCCATCTGGTAAATGATGACGAAGATCTGATCTTTGTACCAAATACTGTTGTGCTTAGCTCTAATGTTGTGAACTACACTAAGCGAAGGATCAAAAAGATTACCATAGATTTTGAGCTGCATGAGAATAAACTGGATGAACTAGCAAGGCTCGAAGATCACCTTAAAAGAGGTGTGATGGAGTACCAGGGTTATATCAAAAGAGAAAGCTACAATCTTAAAGTAGTACAGATTGCAAAAGATGCAATAACATTGAAATTCCAGTTTGTACTTTTAAAACATAACAAGGAAATAGAGCGGGAAATCAGGAAAAAAATCTTCCACCTGATTGTAAATTTTATACATGACCAAGAAAACATTAAAGTCTAAACCCCTGCAAAGCAATTTTTTTGAAGATGTATATAAGGTGGTCAAATTGATCCCTAAAGGCAGGGTATCATCTTATGGGACCATTGCCAAATACCTTGGAGCAAAAGGCAGTGCAAGGATGGTTGGTTGGGCAATGAACAGTGCCCATGGCTTGGAAGATGTGCCAGCACACAGGGTAGTAAACCGGAACGGCCTCCTAACAGCAAAACATCATTTTTCAAACCCTGATGAAATGCAAACAAAATTAGAAGCCGAAGGAATTATAATCAGGAACGATAAAATTATCAGCTTTAATAATATTCATTGGGATCCTTCAGTTGAGCTGGATTGATTTATTGGTCTATGTAGCCCTGAACTTCACAATGGTTACTTATATCCATTCCCCTCAATAGCCAAACCCTTTGTGATATCTGAGGATTTTTTGATGATCAATAGACCTATAAATGTCAGGAAACCATTAAGTATAATAATAAAAAATCCAAGCTTGTGCCCGCCCAGCAAAGTTTCAGAGTTTTGATCAATAA
>JALZND010000318.1 GCA_030857845.1 Bacteroidota bacterium
GTCCACCAATGGAAAACCCTATGGCTTGTACCAATCCTTATTTTTATGCCTGCTTTCTTAGCGGCTGAGGCAATGGGCCTTTTGGGGAAAACGTGAACAATGGCATCTGCCCCAATTTTTTTCATTTTTGCAACTGCATCATTTTTTATTTCGTCCCAATCATAAAAACTATCGACATGAGCAGCGTTAAGAATCACTGCTTTTGTATAACTATTTCCAAGAAATGAAATTTTTACTTGTGGAAATTCCTTCTTTAAAGCTCCTGCCAAAGGCAAAGTTAAAATTACATCCCCAATTTTGTCGGTACGGCTAATGATTATATGTTTTGGGCTCAAAATAATTTTTTGAAGGCTTTAAGATTTAACTTTTTTATTTAATATTTCAGATTCCAGTATTTCTTCAAACTTATAAAAATGAACCTCCTCATCAAAAACAGCATCTGCCTTTTCTTTGCCATTTTTTGCCAATAATTTCCTGAGAGGTTCATCATTGTACAGCAGCGCTATTTGATTGGCAAGATCCTTTGCATCATCTTTTTTAAACAAAAGCCCTGTTGTTTTATGGTCGATGATTTCCGTCACCCCACCTGCATCAGTGCCCACTACTGCCACTCCTGCCCGCATGGCTTCTGCAAGTACAAGCCCAAAAGTTTCATTGTAGCTTGGCAGCAAAATCAGATCAAAAGCTGGCATTATTTCTAAAGGATTGGGGTGGAATCCTTTAAACAAGATGGTACCTTCCAATTTATATTCTTTGATGCTGGCTTTGAGTTTCATTAAGTAATCTTTGCTCATACTATCCCCAATAAAATAATATATTAAATCAGGATATGCGGATTGAAGCATATGGGCAGCATGGACCACCAAGTGCTGACCCTTTAAATATTCAAGCCTGCTAAAAATGCCAATTTTAAATTTTTTGGGGTCAGCTGCATCCATTTTAAAAAAAGGGAAGCAATTTTTAGGATCATAATTTGTAGGGGCTTTAACTCCATAGTATAAATTTTTGATCCTTTGCGGATCCAGAGGGATATTCTTTATAGCATCTGCCTTTAGTTTTTCGGTAATCGTAAGGAATAGATCAATTTTCTTATAAATAAATTTATGCCACGGATCTTTCTTTGAATGTGGTATCTGCATTTGACGGGAATGGACCAACAAAAATTTCTTTTTGCTTATAATTTTAGTTAAAGCAGTTAGTAATAGATCGTCTTTGTGATGGACATGCACAATATCTACATTATTATTTTCAATAATATTTGCCAGTTTATAAGCATTAAATATTGACATCCATTTTGACGGAGAACTTAATATACTTACCGGGATTGAAGCATTGACCAGCCTCCCTTCCAGCCTGCTTTCTTTTTTTACTATGCAAATTGCAGTGTGGGGCGATTTGTGAAACCACAAGCAGCATTTTTCAAAATACAATTCCAGGCCCCCTAAGCTTGGTGCCAGGCAAATTTCAATTATTCTCATCTTTGGCCTTTTTTATGTTTTTCCACCTTTTATGTGACCAAAGCCATTGCGATGGGTTTTCAATTATACCTTTTTCAACATTTTTAGCATATGCTTTTGTAATGGAGAAATCAAGTCCTTTATAGGGTGGACAGCCAATTTCGCTAAAATCTACTTCATAAAACCCTCTCTTCACCCTGCGCATATAAACATATAAAACCACCAGTTTGCATTTTATGGCGATTTTTTCTGCACCTGTAAAAAATGGGGTATCCTGGTTCAAAAAATGGGTCCAATAGCGGTTGGTCAGATCAGAAGGTGACTGGTCAGCCACTAAAGCATAAACTTTCGGCCTGGTGCCCCCTTTCATCATTTCCCTTGCCATATTTTTTTTTTCAATTAATGTGGCCCCAAATTTTGTACGTATTCTTTGCATCATGCCACTTAATGAACTTACTTCCTGAAAAGCGGCTACAACATCGCCATTTTTTATCTCCAAAGAATTAGACAATAATAGCCATTCCCAATTGCCCTGATGTGAAGTCATGGTGATTACAGAGGACCCTCGTTTTAAATGAGCTTCCAATAGTTCAAGATTATTTATTTTTACTTTTTTTCGCAATACAGCAGGAGAAATAGTAAGGCTTTTTATAGTCTCTAAAGAAATATCAGCAAGGTTTAAATAATATGCTTTGGCTATTTGTGAAATTTCATGATTGGTTTTTTCGGGAAAAGAATTTTTCAGGTTATTCAAAACAACTTTTTTCCTGTATTTGATGACCCTATAAGCAATAAAGGCAAACACATTTGAAATATTATATAAAAAAGTAAACGGCAGCAGGGACAAAATTCTTATTATCAACATTCTGAATCAGCAAAAAAAATATAAACAAAGCTAATAGATGCTTCAATAATATCCCATTAATATTTCTCACATTTGAAATTTGAATTTTTGATTTGAAACCTAAATAAAAAGTTTAACGTAAAACGTCATGTTACAACAAGTTGTAATATTATTTTTTTAACTAATAAAACTTTTTAAACTATGAAAAAGCTAAATTTAATAGCGCTTTTTGCAGCTATATTTTTTATGTATTCATGCGATAATAATACAAATAGGCAAGACAGTGCCGAAGTAGCTGAAGAAAGAAATGAAGAAACACTAGCTGACCGGGATAATTTAAAAGAAGATTCAGAATTTGTAGTTGAAGCAGCAAGCAACAGTATGATGGAAGTAGAATTAGGGCAGCTGGCAGTACAAAAAGCTACTTCTCAGGAGGTAAAGAATTTTGCCCAGAAGATTGTAAATGACCACAGTGCTGCCAATGAAAAATTAAAAATCATTGCACAGAAAAAGAATATTGCATTGCCAAATGCTGTACCTAATGACCATAAAAAACATATTGATGATCTAAGGGAAAAGTCAGGTAAGGAATTCGATAAAGAATATATGAACCTTATGGTGGACGAGCATAAAAGTGATATTGATAAATATGAAGGCGCATCTGGTGACCTAAATGATAGTGAAATTAAAAAATGGGCTAACGAAACTTTGTCGACACTTAGGCAGCATAAGGTAGAAGCTGAAAGAATCAACGAAACTTTAAAAGAAAGAAGTTAAATTTTTTAATTTAATTGTAATAAAAAAGTAGAGCGCACCTCTACTTTTTTTATTGCACTTAAATCAGTATGGCTAATTAAATAAATAATTGGGATTGCCATTTTTTTTTCAGAAAACTTCACATTATTTTTTTAGTTTATCGGATATAACATTTAATCACATCTAATTATAAAATAGTCAAATCCTGAACATACAATGAGTTCATTTAAAATACATGAAGAAAAAGGTCCTTTTATAGCCACTGCTATTCATGATGGCCATTTACTGCGGAAAAATTTATTGGAAGTAGTAAATTTAAACGATCAGGAAAGGTTGCGGGAAGAGGATCCTTTTACAGGCTCATGGGTAGATATTGCAGATACCTGGATAAAAGTTCAAGATTCAAGGTTTGAAGTAGATTTAAACCGGCCGCGTGAAAAGGCAGTTTATGTAAAGCCAGAAGATGCTTGGGGTCTTAAAGTATGGAAAAATGATTTGCCAGTACAAAAGCTCACTGAATCACTTCAAAAGTATGATAATTTTTATATTGCTGTGAAAGAGCTTCTGGACAAAAAAGTAGCCGAGTTTGGTGGTTTTTTAGTTTACGACCTTCATACATATAACCATAAAAGAGATGGCGGCAATATTGCCCCTGCAGATCCAGCCAAAAATCCTGAAGTAAATATTGGTACAGGAAATATGGACAGAAAAAAATGGGCATCGGTGGTAGATAGTTTTATTACAAGCTTATCGTCCTTTGATTATCATGGAAGAAATCTTGATGTTAGGGAGAATATAAAATTTCAGGGTGGGCATTTTTTAAGGTGGATACACGATAACTATCCAGGAAAAAGCTGTGTTTTAGCAATTGAATTTAAAAAATTTTTCATGGATGAATGGACGGGAACACCTGATCCACAGCAAGTTTCTTTGATAAAAAAAGCTTTAAAGTCCACTGTTCCTGATGTATTGAAGAATTTTGAAGCAGTTAATACAGTAAAGACTTAGCATGGCCATTACTAAAGAGTTTATAAAAACTGTAGAAGAGAGGCTAAAAACCGGTAAAAGGATAAGAAGGTTTTTGCCTGAAAATGGGGTCCTTCATATTGATAGGCCTCTCCCTTTTTTATATGTCTTTAGATACCCTATTGATGGTAGCCATACTTTTACCGCAAAATTGGTAAAAACAGAAGCTTCTTATCTGATTGTTGACGGAAAACAGGACAAAAACTTTCATGAGTTAATCTGTTGCATAGCCAAAACAATGTCAGAAAAATTTAAAGCTTTTTTGATCATTGAAATTTGGCCATCTAAATTGGGGAAAGTCAAAAATCATTATCAAATTGAACCGTTCTTTCGGATTTATGGTCCAGAAGAAAGTTTGCCGGCCACTGTAAAGGTTTTAAAAAAGTCCCTGATGGGCATGAAGCTCAATCAAGGTCCCATAGAGGTTGATGTTTCTTCTGTAGCTCCTCGCCACCCAATAGGTATGCCACAGCTTTTGAATGAAGAAGAATTGAAATCAAACAATTGTTTATTGTTGGGAATAGAAATTAGTCCATTTTATATAAAT
>JALZND010000319.1 GCA_030857845.1 Bacteroidota bacterium
TGCCTATTATATCGTCAGCTTCATATCCGTCTAGTTCAAGTACTGGGATACAGAATGCTTTAATAATTTCCTTTACATAAGGTATTGCAATATTGATGTCTTCCGGCTGTTCCTGCCTTTGTGCTTTATATTCTGAAAAAGTAGTATGCCTAAATGTAGGGGCAGAAGTATCAAAAGCAACAGCGATATGTGTAGGCTTTTCTTTTGTAAGAATTTCTACCAATGAATTTGTAAATCCAAGGATCGCACCCGTGCTCAAACCTTTTGATGTAATCCGGGGAATCTTACTAAAAGCAAAATGAGCCCGATAGATTAGCGCCATGGCATCCAGTAGAAATATTTTTTTTTCTGTTTTCATTGAATTGTGTTAATATAACATCGGAAATCTCCGGATCTAAAAATAAGAAAATGATAAGGGAATTGATTGTCTAAATGATATTATTTAAAATATTTTTTCAGGAAACATCTTCCTTAATAAAACAATTAATTCAACCAATAATATTTAATGTTTTTTTAAACAATATCCAGGAACAAATATTCTGACAAGAAGTGTTTTGATAAAAATCTAGATAAACGAAAGCTTTGATAAAATTTCTGCTCATTTTAATTTTTGTATTTTTATCCTTTAACCTTTCAGCCCAAAAAATCTCTGAAAATGAGGAGGCAAAATCCCTTGCAGCGAGGTCATTGGATAAAATGTACAATTTTGAAATTGTTGAATCAGTTAAACTGGCTGAGCAATTAGAACAAGTTATTCCCGGTCATCCCGCACCTACCTTTCTTCGATTTTTAAATTTTTATTGGAATTCCCTGCCAGGCAATACAGAAGAAAATGAAACATTTTATAAATATTTAAAAGAAACACTCTCCAGGGCAGAGATGCTCCTTAAAAAAGATAAAAACAATGAAGAAGGGATATTTTTTGCAATGGCAGCCCATGGATACTTATCGCAGCATTATGCAGAGGAAAAAAATCATTTTAAAGCCCTTAAGGAAGCTAAAAATGCCTATTCCTTTATGAAGGAAGGCTTTAGCCGTTTAGAACAAAATCCTGAATTCTATTATACCACTGGCATGTATAATTATTATAGGGAACAGTTTCCTGAATCTCATCAGGGCTATAAGGCTTTTATGTGGATTTTTGCCAGTGGAGATAAAGAAAAAGGGTTAAAGCAGCTTGATAAAGCCTCAAAAGAAGCCCTTTTTACAAAAACTGAAGCCACAAATTATGCAGCCAACATTTATTTGCGCTATGAAGTTGCCCCTTCAAAAGCTGAGAAATATGCGGCTAAACTTGTTGCGTCTTATCCGGGAAATCACTTATATAGGTCAATGTACTGTGAAACTTTAATAAACCTTGCTAAATATGATGAAGCAAAGCCGCACATTGATATGTTAAAAAGCGTGAATGTGCCCTACTTCAATTTTATTGGGGATGTATATCACGCCATCAGATTGGAAAAGCAGGAAAATAAATACTCCGAAGCCAGAAAGATTTATACAAAGGTAATTCAAAATGCCAACACCATACCTTACAAGGTAGATCATTACAAAAGTATGGCATATTGTGGCTTAGGGAGAATCTCACATATTGAAGGAAAAAACGATCTTGCAAAAGATTATTTTAAACAAGTACTTGAACTGGCTTATTACCCTTCGGTAAGGCAACAGGCAGAAACTGGCCTAAAAAAAATTTAGTTAATGGGATGTTTGGACCATGTTCCAAACATTAACAATACCTTTTGGAATATGTCATCATCTAAAATTCATTGTAGTTTAAAAGGTAATAAAACTTGATTATGATAGTTATATTGGTCGGGCATTTATGTCCCAAAAGTGTGAACCGATTATAACAGTTAATGCCCTGGATGAAAATTCTATTTACCATAGTATGTTTATTTTCTACAATTAATCTTTCTGCCCAAAAAATTTCCAACAACGAAGTTGCCCTTGACCTTGCCAGGAACTCCATGGAGAAAATGTACAACCTCCAAACCACAGAATCAATTATACTGGCTGATAAACTGGAAAGTATGTGCCCAGGTCATCCCGCATCTACATTTTTAAAAGCTTTAAATATTTATTGGTCTTCTATGCCAATAAATTCTGGAAATCCGGAATTTACGAACTTTCACGATTACCTAAAGGAAACGTTGATACGGTCAGAGCAGCTCCTGGATAAAGATAAAAACAATGAAGAAGGAATATTTTTCGCCTTGGCCTCTCATGGCTATCTATCCCAATATTATGCCGAAGAAAAAAGTAATCTGAAAGCCCTTAAAGAAATTAAAAGTGCATATTCTTATATGAAAGCCGGATTTAACCTAGTGGACCAAAACCCTGAATTTTATTATACCACAGGGTTGTACAACTATTATAGGGAGCAATATCCGGAATCCCACCCGGGATATAAATCATTCGTTTGGATCTTTGGCAGTGGCGACAAAGCTAAAGGCTTGCAACAGCTTGAAAAAGCATCTAAAACAGCCCTATTTACAAAAACAGAAGCTATAAATTATGCAGCCCATATCTATTTGCGATATGAAGACTCCCCCTTAATTGCTGAAAAATATGCCACTAAACTTGTAAAGCTTTATCCCGGAAATTATTTATATAGGGCAATTCTTTCTGAAACTTTGTTGAACCTGGGGAAATATTGGGAAGTTATACCCCATATAAACCAGCTTACTTCTGCCAGTCAACCTTTTTTCAATATGATAGGCAATGTGTATAATGGTATCCGTTTGGAAAAGCAGGAAAAGAAATTCACTGAAGCCAAAGACCTTTACTTAAAGGTTATTGAAAGTGCCGGAAATATACCCTTAAAAACCGAACATTATGTGAGTATGGCTTATTGTGGTTTGGCAAGGATCAGCCTTATGGAAGGGAATACAGACAAGGCAAAAGATTTTTATAAAAAATCATTAAATTTATCACATTATCCTTCTGTACAAAAAGAAGCCAGTGAAGGGCTGAAAAAACTTTAAAAATTAATTATAATATTTTGAACGATATTTACTTCACTTTAGACATCATTTCCGAGGGGATTTATAAAGAAAAAGGAAGTAAATTTTTATCTTTTGCCATTCCAGTATCTCAAGTACAGGACATATCAGTGGTGTTGGAAGGCTATAAAAAAAAGTACTATGATTCCAGTCATATATGTTACGCCTATGTATTAGGAAAAGATAAAGAAAATTTCCGTGCAAATGATGCAGGCGAACCTAACCATTCTGCCGGTGATCCTATTTTGGGTCAAATACGTTCGAACAATTTGACCAATACACTTATTATTGTAGTTAGGTATTATGGTGGAACTAAATTGGGCGTAGGAGGATTAATATATGCCTATAGAACAGCAGCTTCTGAAGCAATTAAAAATAATAAAATCGTTGAAAAAGTGGTAAAAGAACAAATTGTTTTAAATTTCCCTTATCCCTCCTTAAATGAGGTGATGCGGGTAGTAAAAGATTATGATATTGATATTGTTCAACAAAATTTTGATGTAGATTGTCAAATGTTGTTGTTGGTAAGGCAGAAACAATTAGATGAAGTAAGTGCAATTTTTGAAAATATGCCTGATGTGCAATTTGGGATGAATGTCTGATCGCCATATTTTGATAGGATTTTACAAATTTCTAAAATTTGTAACGAATAGATAATTTATTAAAACCCTTTGTACTTTACCTTTCTTGAAAAATACGGGTAATCCTAATCCATTTTAAATTAGCTATAAGAATTTCCGCAAAAATGACAGATTATAAAATTTTGCTTTTCGGCATAACCAGGGAAATAATTGGGGATAGGCAAATCACACTTCAATCTCCTGCCCAGGCTAAAGTTAAAGACCTATTGAACCAGTTAAAAGAGGATTATCCTGCCTTGAAGAAATTAAAGTCTTTGGTAATTGCTGTCAATGACGAATATGCCCAGGAAACCCATGAGCTTGCAGATAATGATGAAATTGCCTTAATCCCCCCGGTAAGTGGCGGATAAATTAAAACACATGGTAAAAATTTGTGATAATCAAATTGATGTCAAGGAAGTTATTGATAATGTTCATTCTAAAGCTGCAGGGGCAATAGATGTTTTTATAGGTACTGTGAGGAATATTACTGCAAATAAGGGAGTCTCGAGATTGCACTTTGAAGCTTATGATCGTATGGCAGTTAAAGAAATGGAGAAAATCATACAAAATGCAAGAAGTAGATGGCCAATAGAAAAAATGAGCATTTACCATAGAAAAGGAATTCTGGAAATTGGTGAAATAGCTGTAGTAATTGCCGTATCCACACCTCATAGAAAGGAAGCTTTTGAGGCTTGCCAATTTGCAATTGATACTTTAAAAGAGACTGTTCCTATTTGGAAAAAAGAAGTGTTTCAAGATGGTGAGACTTGGGTTTCAGCGCACCCTTGATTTTATAATCCTAATTGACCTTTTTGTATTTATGGATTTTTATATCATCATGAAAGTACGATGGACACAACTAGGAACTAATATTATATAATAAAATTGAGTCAATTAATTTACAGATCTAATTTTCTTAAGCGAAAAGATTTTATCTCCTCTCCTGTTCCAAATTCTTTTTTACTGCTTCACATTCTTCTGGATAATTTACATTTTTTA
>JALZND010000045.1 GCA_030857845.1 Bacteroidota bacterium
CGCTACTATTTCTTTGTAACACTTTTGTTGAATATAAAACAACCGGATGCATGCTTTTTGTTCAAAGGGCAACTCTTCCATTGCGATCTCCAGTTCCTGTAAACTATTTTCAAGCTGGTCTTCTTCCTTAGGATGCATGATATAAGATAAATCCATATCGGTTTCAGGATTTATACCCTTGTTTTCTTTTTCTATTTTATATCTGAGGGTGCGCAATAACATGAGGCACTCATTTTTTGTAAGTACATGAAGCCAACTTTTAAAATTTTTTATTTCCTGTTTTTTAAGCTGGATAGAAAGTTTTTCAAAGACATGCATTGTCATATCCTTGCTGTCTTCATTGTTCCTCAAATACTTTAAGCAGACGCCATACACCAGGTGTACATACCTATCAAAAAGCTCGCCCAAATGAGCAGGGTCTTCTGTCTCCTGGTATAAAACCAAGAGCTCTTCATCCTCTTTGGGCATTTTTTTAAGGGCACGTTTAAAAAACATCCATTAAAGATACTTGTAAATTTATTATTTCATAAGGACTGAATCCTTAATTTTTGTTTCATCAAGGTATAATTACTTACCATCCTTTAAAAATAATTTTAAAATCTTTTATGGAAAACTCCTGGAAGTTGCATCATCCTATTGTACCCGATTAAAATTTTGTTCAATAAAAGAAAAAAGATGTTTCGGGGCATCTTATACTTTATAAACCATTCAGCCATGAAAACCTATCTTTTACTTTTTGCCATTTTTATTTTCAGTTCTTTCAATGAAATACGCATCCAATCTGCTATAGTCTCAGGAACTGTAAGCTCAGCAGAAGACAGCCAGCCCCTCCCTGGTGTATCTGTTTTAGTAAAAGGGACAAAAATTGGAACCGTGACAAATATCAATGGAGAATATTCCATTGAAGTCACTTCGGAAAAAGCAGTGCTAATTTTTAGCTACATAGGTTTTACCAGCGTTGAAGTTGCCATAGGAGCTAGACGACACATTGATATTAAACTGGAGCCCGACATGAAATCTTTAAGTGAAGTTGTAGTAACTGGTTATAGCTCCCAGAAAAGATCAAGGTTCATGGAAGCAAAAAGTCATGCACCCGCCATGGAAAGCTATCAACAATACAATGATGCCCATCTTTCATATAATACAGAAGAATATGCAACCATCCACGACAATTCTTTTCTGGAAACCAACAAAAATCCACTTTCTACCTTTTCAATCGATGTAGACAATGCTTCCTACAGCAATATCAGGAGGTACATAAACTTGGGGCAGTCTCCTCCAAAAGATGCGGTACGGATAGAAGAAATGATCAATTATTTTACCTACGATTATCCGCAGCCTAAAGGCGATGACCCTTTCTCTGTGAACCTGGAAGTCTCTGAATGCCCTTGGAACAAAAACCACAACCTGGTACATATAGGGCTGCAGGGCAAAGAAATTTCTAAAGAAAACCTTCCCACTTCAAACCTGGTATTCCTGATTGATGTATCTGGATCTATGGATACTCCCGAACGCCTTCCTTTGGTAAAAACTGCATTCAAAATGCTTGTGGATGAACTTCGCCCTCAGGACCATGTTTCTATTGTTGTTTATGCCGGTGCGGCCGGGCTGGTCTTGCCACCCACTTCTGGCAAAAATAAAAAGGCTATTCTTGATGCAATCCATAATCTTGAAGCAGGTGGTTCTACTGCCGGAGGAGCTGGAATTCATTTGGCTTATAATACAGCAAAATCCAATTTTAAACTTGGTGGGAATAATAGGGTGATCCTTGCGACAGATGGTGATTTTAATATTGGGGTTTCAAGCAATGCAGAAATGGAAAGGCTGATCGAAAAGAAAAAAGAATCAGGGATATTCCTTACGGTTCTTGGCTTTGGGATGGGCAACTATAAAGACTCCAAAATGGAAATCCTGGCAAATAAAGGCAACGGTAACTATGCTTATATAGACAATGTCCTTGAAGCAAAAAAAGTGTTTGTGACAGAATTTGGTGGCACCCTTTTTACCATAGCAAAAGATGTAAAACTACAGGTGGAATTCAATCCTGAAAAAATAAAAGGATATAGGCTTATTGGCTATGAAAACAGGATGTTAAAAAGCGAAGACTTCAACAATGATAAAAAAGATGCCGGTGATATGGGATCTGGACATACTGTAACGGCACTTTATGAAGTTATTCCGGCAGAAATAAAGAATTCACCATATATTCATAATGTTGACAAATTAAAATATCAAAAAATAGAAACCATCAAAAAATCCTCTCTTGGCGATGAATTGCTGCATGTAAAAGTAAGGTACAAAGATACTGACGGAATGTCCAGTAGGCTAATAGAACAGCCTTTGGCAAATGCTGCAAAACCATTCTTTCATGCTTCTGAAAATTTAAGGTTTTCTGTTGCTGTTGCATCTTTTGGAATGCTTTTAAGGGATTCTGAATATAAAGGGGCCGTTACTTATCAGGATGTAGTAACTTGGGCAAAAGGTTCTAAAGGAAAAGATGATGAAGGGTATCGTGCTGAATTTATAAAATTGGTTTTGTCGTCTGCATTGGTTGCGTCCAAATAACTTTTAAAAATAAAAGAGGCAGTAATTTTGCTGCCTCTTTTGAAAAACTGTACTAATAAAACCTATATTTTTACCTCAGCTCAGTGTGAGGAACGCCCCAACAAAAACGGCTACCATTACCAGAAGTATTGGGATCACAACAACCCAATTTACCGTTTCAATGGTTTCTTCTAATTCTTCAATTTTATTGACTGGTTTTTTAATAGTATTTTTTGACATAGCAGTATTAATTTAACTTTAAGAAATTATAATTGTACACATCACTTTTGTCCATTACAAATTGATATAGACAAATCAATATGGTTGTCCTGCACAAAAATGCACAGGAAGAAAAAAAGAAATTCTTAAGATAAATTAAGGGGCGTGAATGGAAATAAAAGTGTAAAAAACATTTCTTACATAAGTGCTGATAAATAATAGCCCCTGCAATTTAAAGCCATGTCTTACAGAAAAAATGCTGTTGGGTGTTGCGTAAAAATGATCAATAAAATAATACCCATTTTGAAATACATTTACTGATATTGTATTTAATATTAAATAGGATACCGTTTGATCACCATTTTCATAATGCTGTTGAAAAACAGGTTCATAAACATAGTTCTTCCTTTCCAGCGGAAGGAAAGAAAATACCATGATTATGGATACTAAAAGAATACTAAAAGGTTTTTTTATATTGTACACCTAATTATAAAACAATATTGATAAAAATACTTTTCAGGATATTAAACAATAATATTTATATAATATTTCAATAAAATTACGATTTATTTTATTGATTTTTCTTAAAGTCATAAAAAATAATTTCTTAAATCCTGCTCTTAGGAAAATTAAAATCAAAGTATTGAAAGTTAACCAAAATATCCTTGTCACAGCTGCAATCATTGAAAATGAAGGTAAAATCCTTATTGCTAAAAGAAAACCTGGAAAGCATTTGGAAGGTTTTTGGGAATTTCCCGGAGGGAAAATAGAACCTGGCGAAAAACCTGAGGAAGCCTTGAAAAGGGAAATATTGGAAGAATTAAACCTGGAAATTGAGGTTAAAAGACATTTCATGGATTCACTTTATCAATATGAAGATAAGACAATCCTTTTGATGGCCTACTTTGCACATGCTACTTATTCACTACATATTATCTCCAAAGATCATGATGAGGTGGTTTGGGTTACAAAGGAAAAAATAATGCAGTACATATTTGCACCAGCCGATGTGCCTATTGTGAAAGCATTGGTAGAAATTATGAATTATGAATTATGAATTGTGAATTGTGAATTGTGAATTGTGATAATTTTTAATTATATCATTATTTTTGGATTAATATAAAATATTATACTTTCGCTTTAGACTAATTTTATGCTAAAAAAAATCCTGAATTCTTTTTCATTGGCCGTAAACAATATACGGTCAAGGATATTTCATACTTTGTTGTCGGTTTTAGGCATCATCATTGGTGTTGCAGCGCTGGTGGCAATATTATCCCTGATAGATGGCATGGAAAAATATGCCCATGCCCAAATTACTAAAACTACTTCTTTGACATCAGTTGTTGTTCAAACGGAAACCCACAAACAGGTTGATAACATATGGGTAAAAAAGGAAAACTATGAGTACATAGATTACAATAAATTCCATGAACTTCAAAAGTTTATTGCCTCCCCTATAAAAGGATCAATCGGCCATAAAATATCGAGAGAACTTAATATTTTTGAAACAGGTAAAACTATTGGTGCAAACATTTATTGGCATGAGACTTCAAAAGAGGGTGAAGGAGCCATATTGTACGGTCACCATTTTACCCCGGCTGACAAGCTTGAGAAAAATAAGGTTGCTATTATCAACAAATCAATGGCAAGCGCTATCACCGGCAACACCTCATATATACAAGCTATAGACCGTCCTTTGGTCATTAATTCCGATACGTTTTCAGTGGTTGGCGTATTGGCTGATAATGAAGCAAAAATAAGTGAGGCATTTCTGCCAATTACTTTATTGGGCGAGGAAGAGTACAAAGAAAACCCTCCTTTGATAATTTTTGAAGCTGAAAAAGTTGAAGATGTTGCGATTTTGAAAGATAAAATCAATGAATGGGTATTAGCGAATTATAAAAACAACGATATAAAATTAATTACAAATGAATTCCGCCTTCAACAAGCCGCTGAAGGTTTCTTGCTTTTCCGGTTGATTATGGGGATGATTGTGGGAATTTCTGTAATTGTAGGTGGTATTGGCGTAATGAACGTTTTATTAATCTCTGTTACAGAAAGAACTGTGGAAATAGGTATTAGAAAAGCAATGGGTGCAAAAAAACAGGATATATTATTGCAGTTTTTATCCGAATCAATAACAATTGCTGTATTCGGAAGTGCTTTGGGGATCCTGATTGGTATAGCAAGTACATTTGTATTCGTCCCTATAATTAAAATTTATGCAAATATCCCTTTTCAGGCTGCATTTACTTTCAATACCCTATTGATTATTTCTGTTGTGGCAATTTTAATTGGAATTATTTTCGGCACTTACCCAGCAATGAAAGCTGCTAAATTAGATCCTGTTGAGGCAATAAGAAAAGAATAGGTATATAAATAAAGCATTTTAATTCGGTTTAGGGTCAATTCCCCCTAAAACTTGCGGATTAACATGTAATGATTTTTTGGTGAAGGTAGATTGGATGTGCATACTTGCAGGAATAATATATAAAGTTTCGCATGTCAATTTAAAGAAGATGAGAGGTGAATAAGCCTCCTTAATATTTTTAAAAGTAGGATTTGAGTTTTCCATTTCAGAACTCAAAAAATTTGCGCCGCAGACCCCAACGGGGTCAAATATTCTTAGTCATGGGTTTGAACCCATGGCAAATGAAAGGGTAGTATATAGTTTTGGTGGAATTTTTGCCTTTTGAAGCAAAAATTGTGACAAAACGGATGCTGCGAAACGTTAATAATATATATTTAATATATGAACAAAAGAGTAAAATTTGATTTTGAGATCCATTTTACAAATGGAGGAAGCTTAAAGGGTGAGGATTTCCGGCTGGATATTTCTGGTGATGACATATCCGATAAAGAGCTTGTAGATTATATTGTTAAAGATTTACGGCTGTTAATGGTCGGCCCTTCAAAAATATCGAACAAATTGATTATTTCAGAAAAACATAAAAGAAAACCAATTGATCAAGAAATTAAAAAGGGGCTGCTGATAGATTTAAGCCATACAATAGAGAACGGCTTAATAACCTATAAAGGATTGCCCGCTCCTATTATTTGCGATTACCTAAGCAGGGAAACATCTAAAAATTATTATGAAGAAGGCACTACTTTTCAAATTGGTAAGATAGAAATGGTTTCTAATACAGGCACCTATATTGATTGCCCATTTCATCGGTATGAAGATGGCAAAGATCTATCAGAAATTAACCTGGAACATTTTACAGACCTTGAGGCCATATGTATAACTCTGCCATTTACAGAAACTTTAGAATTAACAGAAGAACACTTAAAAAACCATGAAGTCAGGAACAGGGCAGTTTTGATCAACACCGGCTGGAACAAACACTGGAACACAGATCTATATTTTGAAAACCACCCTTATCTGACTCAAGGAGCTGCGGAATATTTAAGGGATTGCGCAGTCAAATTAGTAGGCATTGATTCCCATAATATCGATAACACTAATCAAAGAAGCAGGCCTGTTCACTCTACCTTGCTGGGAGCCGAAATATTGATTGTAGAGCACCTGTGCAACTTGAATTTTTTGCCTTATGAAGGTTTTACTTTTAGTGCCATCCCACCAAAGTTTAAAGGTGTGGGCACTTTTCCAGTTAGGGCTTTAGCAAATACAAATATTGGCTGATATAGACTTGCAGCGGTATATTGAATTAAATAATTATGATTTTATTACTGTACCTAAATGAACACTTTTGTACGCCTCCGTACATGTGCAAAATAAAATATGCTACTCCGTCCAAATTTTAAGTATTTCACATTTGGCACATATCTTGGAACAACAGGGAAATTATCAGATAAAATTAGAATCTTTTATCCTTCCCATTATGTTTAAAAATTATTTCAAGATCGCCCTAAGAAATCTAACAAGGTATAAGTTCTACCTTCATTAATATTTTCGGACTTGCAGTAGGAATACTGCATATTAAATTTTCTTTATGTAACGATGAGTTGAGTTATGATAAATTTCATGAAAAAAAGGATAGGATTTTTCGGGTAAGCAGGGAATTTTATGATATTGATGGTACAACCAGTTTACACCTGGGGCATGTTGCTCCAGGTGCGGCACCTTTGTTAATTAATGACTTTCCAGGAATAACTGAGCAATCTCTCAGGTTATTGAGTGATGGGAATGCTTTGGTTGCGCACGAAGAAAAAAAGCTTTTTGAAATTGTAAGCTTTGCCGACCCTGCATTTTTTGATGTGTTTACATTTCAACTGCTTGAGGGCAATCCTGCAACGGCACTTACGGAACCTAATTCTGTAATTCTTACCAAAATCGCTTCCCAAAGGATGTTTGGAGCAGAAAATCCTATTGGAAAAACCATTCGTTATGAAAACGAAGTAGACCTTAAAGTAACCGGTATCACCGAAAATGGGCCTGAAAATTCACATTTCTATTTCGATTACCTTATATCTTTTAACATTGTAGAAGATTTTTATGGAGCAGAAGATATCCTAAAAAACTGGCACAACAACAGCTTTTCTACCTATCTACTTTTAAAAGTAGGATATGACAAACAGGAACTTGAGGCGCAATTGCCCTCATTTTTAAATAGGCATATGTCAACAGTTGATGGTGACGCTGTTTCAGATTGGACAAAGCTATATTTATGGCCTATTACAGATATTCACTTGTATTCAAACCTTGATTCTGAAGCTGAGCCAAATGGTAAAATAGAACACGTTTATATATATTCAATTATTGGTATTTTCATTTTGCTGATAGCCTGTATCAACTTTATGAACCTAGCCACTGCAAGGTCTGCAAGAAGAGGCCGGGAAGTTGGCTTGAGAAAAGTTATGGGAGCATATAGATCAACATTGATCAAGCAATTTATTTCAGAATCTTTACTGATCGCACTTCTCAGCCTTGTCTTTTCTATCATATTTGTTTGGGCCACGCTGCCTTATCTGAACAACTTTATAAATAAAGACCTTTCATTCCAATTTGAACCCCACACTATTTTGGCACTTTTGTTTATAGTTATTTTAGTGGGTATTGTTTCAGGTTCCTACCCCGCCTTCTTTTTGTCATCTTTTGAACCTGCGGCCGTACTCAAAGGAATAAACAAACCTGGCAAAAAACAGCCGTTATTCCGCAGCCTATTGGTTGTATTGCAGTTTACCATCTCAATTGTTTGTGATTGTAGGCATGATTATCGTATTCGAACAGCTTCAATATGTAAAGAGCAAAGACCTTGGCTTTAATCAAGAAAACCTGCTGGTACTTCCTTCCAATGAAAAAATCTCACAGCAATACGAAAGCATCAAAGCCAGACTGTTAAATAACCCAAATATTAAAAGTGTCACACAGGCCACTAAAGTGACTTCGGGAAGATTGCTTGATTCAGGCAATTCGCAAATTGAACTTGATGGTGAAATGAAACAGATCAATTTTCGATTGGCTGATGTAAGCGTCGATCATGATTTTTTAAATACTTTAGAGATCCCCCTGGTTGCAGGCAGGAATTTTAACAAGAACCTGGCAAGCGACTCCTTAGAAGCATTTATTTTGAATGAATCGGCGGTTTATGCTATTGGCTACCGTTCTGCGGAGGACATCATAGGGAAAGACATTCATTATGCAGACAGGAAAGGTAAAATATTTGGGGTGGCAAAAAATTTCCATTTTGAATCTTTGCACCAGCCCATTACACCTATAGTTTTACAAATTGTAAAAGACCGGGTCACCCCTATTGTTGTGCGCATAGATGAAAAAGAAAAACAAGCTACGCTTTCATGGCTTGAGGATCAATGGGCATATCTAAGGCCTGACCTTCCATTGGGGCATTATTTTGTTGGGGACAATTTTCTGAGCCAATATGATGCTGAAGAAAAATTAGGAAAGCTGATTGGTTATTTTTCTACAATTGCAATCATGATTGCTTGTTTGGGCTTGTTGGGCTTGGCTTCGTTCACCACAGAGCAACGGACAAGGGAAATAGGCATACGCAAGTCTTAGGGGCATCTATTAGTGAAATACTCCTGCTTCTGATTAAAGGATTTACTAAATTGGTAATAATTGCCTTTGTAATTGCTTGCCCACTGGCATATTTCGGCATGGACAGTTGGTTGCAGAATTTTGCCTACCACCAGGACCTGAACTGCAGCCTTTTTTAATAGCAGGACTATCTGCTTTGGCTATTGCTTGGGCTACAGTAGCATTTTTTTCAATAAAAGCTTCTTTGACAAACCCAGTTGAATCATTAAAAGTTGAATAACTTGAGACGATAAGACTATAAGATTAAAAATAGTATGAACGAATCGATAAAGGAGTAGAAATCATTAAAGAAGAATATGTCCCAGCCACTTTTAGGATAGACCCAAACATGCAATTTGATGTGGAACTGGTAGAAACCATTGTTGGAATTAAAGACAGGGGAAATTCAATCTGGTCAATGGATAAAAAACCCTTAAAATAAAATTTGAAAGCAAAATGAGTTTGTTAGGCCAACCAGCAGATAAAAACTGGGTACTTATGCCAAATTATGCCGACAAAATTTTGATGATAAATTACCTCGCTTATAAACTTACCGAATTTAGAAACCTCCTACCATCCCTCTTACAATTTTGTAGAACTTTTCTTAAACGGTATAGGTATACACCAATGCAATTACCTGCTCACAGACCAGCTGGAAGTTGACAAAAACAGGATCAACATTCCAGAGCTTGAACCCACAGATAATGATGCCGCACTAATTAAAGGAGGCTATTTATTAGAAATAGACCAAAGGGTACTGGAAAGCAAAGATGAACCTTATTTTAAATCAGCTCATTTTCCTATTGTTTTTAAGTCTTAGATGTACCTTCAGACCTTCAAATGGATTATATTTCCTATTATGTAAAAGAAGCCGAAGCTTCTTGTCTGGTGCAAATTTTTCATATAATTATAATGGAATCAGGAAATACTTTGACGAAGAAAGCATGTTCAGGTTGTTTATTGTTTTGGAACTTTTAAAAAATGTCGATTCTAGAAATTTCAGCAGCATATAATTCCATAAAGATCGGGGAGGAAAACTTACGATGGGGCCAATATGGGATTTTGATCTGAGTGCCGGTAGCACAGCCCATTGCAGCAATTGCAAGAACCAAGTGGCTGGCACGTAAAAAAAATTAGCCTTGTGGTAATAAATTTTGAAGATAATTGATTTCCACAATATGGTTCCAAAATTTTGATAACTTTTGTTTTTTTGGTAATTTTAAATTAGCCAGATTTTCATTTTTTAAAATAAACATGAGGTATAAATTTTTAATATTTTATATTTTCTTAACTTCTTTAAGTTGCAAACTTGATAAAGAACCAAATCCACTACCAGGCAACCAACCTGTTGTTCCCGAAGTTCCGGAAACTCCTGAAGAACCTGAAGATCCTGAAAATGAAGTTGAGGGTGCGGAAATTTCTACATTTTCAATCAATAATATTGATTTTGATATTCAGGAAGGTCAAATAACGGCATTTAATAAACAAAATATCCTCAAAAAAGAACTTGTTGCAGTATTTTCTGCAAATGGCGTTGTTAAGATAAATGGTATTGAACAAGAAAGCGGGATGACGGTAAATAATTTTTCCGGACCTGTAGTGTATACTGTTACAAACGATGCAGGCAATATTAAGGAATATATTGTCAGATATATAACTTTTACAGGAATTGCAAAACTATATATAACTACAGAAAATAAAGCCAGAATTACAAAAGAAGAATATGTGCCTGCCAGCTTTGATTTTGACCCAAATTTTGAATATGACGCTGAACCGATTGGTTTGGAAGGCAGGATAAGAGGCAGGGGCAACACAAGTTGGAACATGCTCAAAAAGCCTTATAAAATTAAGTTTGAAAGCAAAACAAGCTTTTTTAATATGCCTGCCCATAAAACCTGGGTACTTATTGCAAATTATGCCGATAAAACCTTGATAAGGAATTATCTTGCTTATACTTTGGCAGAAAAAACAGAAATGCCTTTTCCTGTTTCACGCCATTTTGTTGAGGTTTTTCTCAATGATGTACATATAGGTAATTACATGCTCACTGATCAGATAGAAGTTGATTCCGATCGGGTTGATATAATGGAGTTAGGCCCCACAGACAATGATCCAAATCAAATTACAGGTGGTTATCTTTTAGAAATTGACCACAGGGTACTTCAGGCACAAGATGAGCCCTATTTTGAAACCAGCCACTTCCCTATAGTGGTAAAATCTCCTGAAGAACCATCAATACAACAAATGGATTATATCTCTAATTACCTAAAAGAAGCTGAGGAAGCTTTGTTTGGCGAAGATTTCTCAGATGTGAACTTTGGCTTCAGGAAGTATTTTGACGAAGAAAGCATGATCAGGTGGTTCATTGTTTCAGAGCTTTTTAAAAATGTTGATTCACGTCACTTTAGCAGTATTTACATACATAAAAATCGTGGAGGAAAGCTTGATATGGGCCCTTTGTGGGATTTTGATTTAAGTACTGGAAATGCGAGTCATTGCAGGGATTGCATGAGACCAACGGGTTGGCATGTCATGAACAATGCCTGGTTTAAAAGAATGTACGAAGATGAAGCTTTTAAAGCTAATGTTAAGAAATTATGGAAACAATATAAGCCAGAAATTGATAATATCCTTCCACAAATTTTTAAATTATCAGAATATCTGGATCTATCACAACAGGCGAATTTTGTACTTTGGCCAAAGCTAAATGAACCGGGGGCTACGGTACAAAATTTGCCCGATTACCAATCTCATGTGGAGTACCTTCATGATTTCCTTGAAGAGCGAATCAATTGGATGGACAACGAATTCACATTCTGAATCACCGTTTATATTTATTGCGATTATCATCTGCCTTTGTAGTAATTATTTCGATTTATAACTAATCTTCCAAATAAGATATTCCTAATGAAATAAGAAAATACTTAAGCCAAAGAAACGCATAATGAAACCAATTCAAACCATTCCGCAAAAGAGAAAGAGAAAATGGAAACCAAATAATTTTATGAGTATCATGCGCTACTCATCAGTGTAGGAAGATTTATAACTTTTGCTTATCAGAATTACCTGATCCAAAAAACAAAGTATAAAAGCGTTTTGCCTTACCGAATGTTTAATCAAAGTTCTTCATTTGACGCTAACAAGCCTTGTCCTCAGAAATAATGGATTGGGGCCTGTTTTTGTAGAAAATTTAAAAATTAAATACGAATGAACAGAATTTAACAGTATAGGAAGTTTTTTTATCAATGGGGTATATACCAAAAATCCAATAGGGTGTCCCCGTGGGGAAGTAGCGGAAGGTTATGTATTTCCTCCGGGGGAATATTTAATAATATTGCAATCTAATGATTCAACAGCGTTGCAAGTGCTGAACGAGATCTTTAAGGATATTGAAATTGCTGTTACTTATTCTTCATTATATGAAGAAAATTGGCAATCCCTTTTTGGTAGGGATGCAGCTTTAAAACCTGTAGAATTAAATTAAAACTGTATTGATCTAATATTCAAACATGTAATTGCAGGTGATCATGATCTATTCTTTAAAATGAATTTTTTTTCAATAGATTTTTAATTGGAAGAAGAATAAAATTAACAAGAGGATTGCCCATGCAAATTTATTTTCAAGAACTTGGGTCCATCTAAAATAAGTGCCTGAAACTAAAAAAATAAGCGGAATTAAAAAACCAAAAAATCTGTAAATACTGGCTACTGGATAAACATATTGATCTGGTTGTTCTGGTTTCAGGCTAATTTTAACAACTGTATCAAAAAGTAAAGTAGCATATAAGGTAGCTGTGCCATTAAACTCTTTTTCATGGTGCAAAGTGCCCTTTTCTACCATTATTTTATGGTTTTCAAAATGAAGGATGTCATATGTATATCTTGTTGGCCCCCTCCCCTGTCCCATAAAGTAATTTTCTTTTACAAGAAATTTTTCTTCTGATGTTTTATATGGCAAAATATAATCTATTGTCCAGGCCAGGTTCATAATTAATATCAAATACGCTGCATAATCAAAATACTTAAAGATTTTCAATAATATCCTTCTGTATTCTGCCTCAGCATCTTCTTTCTTTTTCCTTGCAAAGGCCTTTGCTTTTTCGCGCCATTTTGAATATTCATCTTCAAAAGGGTTGTAGTCATAAGAAACTGTTTCTTCATGAGGTCTGGCACCAACGTCAAGTAGGAACTTGTATGCCTCACTGATTTCTATGAATTTTTTTGCTGCGCCTGGATCTTTATTTACATCGGGATGATATATTTTAACCAACTTCCGGTAAGCATCTTTAATCCCTTTTTCGCTAACCCCAGGTTTCAATCCCAAAACTTCTAAATACTGGTTCATATTTCTATAAATCGCCCTGACGATCTTCTATGTGATCCTCGATGTACATGCTCAATTCATTATTGTGCATGCTTCAATTTCGAAGTCATAAAGATACTAAGATATTATTCTTATTTAATGCTCAATAAACACCTAAAGTTACAGGGGCATTAGGAAGTTCATGGAATAAAGTCTGATAGAAATAAGAAAGAGGCTAATAAAGAAGCCTCTTATAATATAAATCAATATTATTTTTGTCAATAAAGCATTTAACAATAAATTTCGCCAACCAAATACAATATGGCCTTTCCACCTATTATAACCCTGCTCCCTTTATTTTCGCAATACAGCACTCCACCCCGCTCGGAAACTTGCTTTGCAGTAAGTACATTTTTACCTAACCTTTCTGACCAGTAAGGGATTAATGTAGTATGGGCCGACCCAGTAACAGGGTCTTCATTAATGCCCGACTGTGGGCCAAAAAACCGCGATACAAAATCAACGCCCAATCCAGGAGCGGTTACAATGATCCCTCTTGACTTAAGTTTTGCAAGTTCCTCAAATTTTGGTTTTAGGTCCAAAACAGCCTCCTCATATTTCAAGACAGCCATAAAATCGCTTTTCCCACGAAATAATGCCTCAGGTTTAGTTCCTAGGCCTGTGATAACTTCTGTAATCATCTCACATTTTGTAATCTGATCTGAGGGGAAATCCAATGATAGGATATCAGTTTCTTGTGTTACTTTTAAAATGCCACTATTTTTAGAATGAAATAAAATTTCCTTACCGTTATAATTCATCATATTAAAAATTACAAAAGCAGCGGCCAAAGTAGCATGACCACACAAATCAACTTCAACAGTTGGCGTAAA
>JALZND010000320.1 GCA_030857845.1 Bacteroidota bacterium
TGCTACATATATGCATCTACATGCCGAAAAGGGCAGGGCACTTTTGGAAACTGACGGGCATAACCAAGCAGATGAAACAAGTTTTATAATTCATTCCCATGGGCAACTATTGGCGCTTGATCCTGGATATCTTAGCTGGGGCAGGCGAAATGAATTGGGAAATGCCCAAAACCATAATATGGTCCTTATAAATGGTGTAGGCCCAAGCAAAGGCGAACCGGGCAACACAAATGGTGCAGAGGTTTTTATTAAGGATGCTTTTCATTATGAAAATTTCGCTTCGTCAGAAATATCCACTACCTATGGCGGAGCAGGTATATCGAGAAGAGTGCACTTTGTCAGGAGCAAATATTTCTTAATGATGGATGCACTCTATTCAACATCCCAAAATAATTATCAATGGCAGCTCCATGGATATGGATTAGAAAATGGTGATCAATCACAGGCATTTTTACTTATAATATAGCTGAACAAAAAGGATTGTATACAAAAAATGGTGTATCGCTCCTTGCGCAGGTTGCAGTTGAAAATGATATTTCAAGTTTTGAAAAGAGGATTGACCAGCATGAGCTGGATTATAACAGAACTACCATGCTGATAAACAAACATGTAAAATATGATTTTTCTGATAAAAAAATCCCAAAAGGCAGTTCTTTGTTGTTCTATCGTCTTAAACAAGTAGATTATAATGGCACTTTTGAATATTCAAACATTGAGAAAGTGACTATTTCAATAGAAAAGATAAAAAAGCGTTTATGATATACCCTAACCCTTCTACAAATTTTCTTTCTATTGCATTAGAAGATGGGGGCTTAGCAAATGGAACATTTGAGCTTAGGAACAGTAACGGTAAAGTTTTACTGCAAGCAGAGATCTTAAACAAGAGATTCCAGGTTGATTTGAGAACAATACCTAAAGGCGTATATTATTGCCGCATAATCCATGAAAGCTCAGCAACAGCTACTCAAAAATTGATCCTTTTAGGTGAATAAATAATCACTTTTAGCCGCTGTAGCCGTTTCCTTTCGTTTATTTTACCTGGATCCAAATAAATCCTAAACACGATCAGTAAAAAAACCATCCTGTGTTTTTCCCTCAAATTTTTTTTGATTATAGACCTTAGAAGCATTTTTGGGTATTGAAAGGCTGCTCCATGCACCTTCTTTTAAAATTTTTGCCGCGTAAACAATCTGGCCTACATGGTATGCATAATGGGCAGTTTGGCGGAGTATTGCCTCATAAACTGTATGCCCTTCGTTCCTGATGTAAATAATTTTTTCCATGTCTTCAGGTGTTAAAGAATTTAATGTTTGCAAAAGGCAGTCCCATCCCTCTTCCCAATTCTTCATCATTGCATCTTTTGAACCTTGTATTTCTTCAAATTCTTGGTCCCGGTTACGCCAGGGCTTTTCACCATCGGAAATCAGGAAATCCTTCCATCTGCTCAGCATATTTCCATGAAGGTGGTTTACTACAGTACTGATGCTGTTTGAATCTTCATTAAATTGCTTAAAAAGTTGTTTTTCTTCAAGCTGCGCAATTGCTTTTTCTCCTAAAGATTTATAATAAGTAAATAATTTAATGGTACTATAAAGATACCCTTGATGTAAATTTAAAGCCATTTTCCAATTGTTGAAACTGTTAAATAATATATGAAAATAAAATAATTAAATTATATTCGATCATGAATTCTTGTCAAAATTTTTAAAGAAGATTTATTCATTTGTTAAAGCCGGCAAATGTTTTATTTTTGTGCAAATTCAAAAAATACCACATGAGCGTTTTAGTAAATAAAGATTCTAAAGTAATAGTACAGGGATTCACAGGAACAGAAGGATCTTTCCATGCAGGACAGATGATTGAATACGGGACCAATGTCGTTGGTGGGGTAACTCCGGGAAAGGGAGGCCAAAGCCATCTTGATAAACCTGTTTTCAATACTGTACAGGAAGCGGTTAAAAAAGCCGGGGCTGATGTATCCGTAATTTTTGTTCCACCGGCGTTTGCAGCCGATGCCATTATGGAAGCCGCCGATGCGGGTATAAAAGTTATCATTGCCATCACCGAAGGTATCCCTACAAAAGATATGATGATGGTAAAAGAATATATAAAAGACAAAGGATGTACTCTCATTGGGCCAAATTGCCCTGGGGTGATTACCCCCGGAGAAGCAAAGGTAGGGATCATGCCAGGTTTCATCCATAAAAAAGGAACTATAGGGATTGTTTCCCGATCAGGAACATTAACTTATGAGGCTGTAGATCAAATTACAAAGGCAGGATTGGGGCAGTCAACTTGCATTGGTATAGGCGGTGACCCTATTATCGGTACCACTACCAAGGAGGCTGTTAAATTATTAATGGAAGACCCTGAAACAGAAGGGATAATAATGATAGGCGAGATAGGGGGAAGCATGGAGTCTGATGCTGCACGTTGGATCAAGGAAAACGGCACCAAACCCGTTGTTGGATTTATTGCAGGTCAAACAGCACCTCCAGGACGAAGGATGGGACATGCCGGAGCTATTATAGGTGGTGCAGATGATACTGCAGCTGCAAAAATGAAGATCATGCAAGAATGCGGAATTCACGTAGTTGATTCCCCTGCAAATATTGGGGAAACAATGGCCAGGGTTTTAAAGAAAAAATAGAAAATTTAAAAATCATAAATTAATATAAAAAACCGCTTTATACTAAGCGGTTTTTTTTTGAAAAAAAGATGATAATAAGTGCTCATAATAAAATAGATCCTATCGAAAGTTTTTCGAACCCTCACCCCCTCCGGACCGCGGATCTCTGATCCGCGAGGGTGGTTAATGTTGAACCTGTTGGTCAGGCTCTCATCAAAGCTTCCTTTAATAACATCATAATTTCCATTACCAATTAGCTTTAGTTATAAAGTAATGTTTCGCAAATGATGTTTTGTCACTTTTTTTGCTTTAAAGGGCAAAAAAACCGCCAAAACTCTGGCCTTTTATTTTATTAACCCTGGGTTGAAACCCAGGGCTAATAATATTCGACTCCTTCAGGGTCTCAAATGGAAACATTAAATAGAATTCCATTTGTTTAATAGCTAGTTTAGTGCGCTCCATTCTTTTTAAAACTTTGTGCGAAACTTTAGTTATAAAGTAAACATTATCCCCAGATTTAAATAGTCTATTCAACTCCAACAATTTGTTCCAATGGGGTAAGTGTTTGTTCTTCTTTTTCTATGATTGTAGATATTTCTGGAATGGAACTGTCATGGATGTACCCATTGGCCAATGCGTGTTTTGCAGCTTCATAAGTATCTTTCACCAAAACAAGGGGGATTCCTTGCTTGCTCAATTGAGAAGATATTTTACTTATCTCGGCTTCCCTGACCTCCGTACTTACATGGCGGATGTAAATCGCCAATATACGGCCAGGATAATCCTTTACTACCTGATGGTATATTTCAGCGTCTTTTTGTCCGCTGTCGCCAATCAGGATAAATTTCAATTCTTTATAAGTGCCAATAATATTTTCAATTTTTTCCATCTTGTGGACCTTATGGATGGAGCTGATAAATTTATATTGGTCTAACCTAGAATTTCGTAAAAGGAAAGGCCCAATGGGTATTTTTTTTACTTTGCAAAAATCCAGGAGCAGGTCGTACAGCTTCCAGGAACTGCTGGAAACATAAAAAATTGGGTTGTCTTCTTTTCCCGAAGAACCTTTTTGCAGGGCACAATAAAATGCGGATACGCCTTTAAAGGGAAGTCTTGTATAAGCGTTTTTCAACAGCATCAACCTGATTTTCTTTTTGAAGTCTGTTGCTTTTGAAACCAGGATGGTATCATCGATGTCTGATATTATCCCAAAATCAATTCCTTTTGGTGGAACCAATATCCTGCCCGTGGCCCTTGTAGCTTTTTGTCCTTTTACCACTTTGTCCAATAATTCCAGATGAACTTCATGCCAAAGCGGTTCGTTGCTCAATGGCTCTGAAAGGTGAAAAAAAGTGCTATAATATCCATTCTCATCTGTTTTTACTATCTTTTCTTCCCCATGAAATTTTACATTAAGGCATACATGAGGAATGTTTTCACTCGTATACCGCTTGTACATCGCAACCATATTTTCCCAAATACTGTCTTCTTCTTGTGGAGTAGCAATTCCTTTATCTTCCATTACCCTTCCTTTCACAATTATATGCTTGGAGTTTCCAAATCCTATATAAGGTAAAATCATTGGCGGGTTCAAAAAACCAAATGCTTTTTTAATTCTGTACCTCATATTGGCATAAAAAACGCCAGTCTTACTCAATGCTTTGGGTACTTTTTTAATAATTCTATTCATAGGTAGCTTTAGCTTTTAGCAGGTTGCTTCTAGCGGGTTAGCATTTTGCATTAATATAAGTTAAGATGAACCATGTTAAAAACTAATACTCTTATTTAACAGAATTTGTTTTTAAAACTATTGGGCTTAAAAGCATTTTAGCTTTTAATTTTCTTAAATGTTTTTGCAGTTGCACAGTAAATTAATTTACGTGCTTACAGCTGTGAGTTGAAGAATTATTGCAGCTTTTTAACAGAGGTAATTTTGCTGGATCGGCTGTTATGATAATGCTAAAATGATTGTTGGATCTATTGGAATATACTTTGT
>JALZND010000321.1 GCA_030857845.1 Bacteroidota bacterium
AAAGGAGGAGATAAAAAAACAAAATATATGAAAATGGTGACATCCAATGGATTTTGGATGGGTAGAATTCCTATGCCTAGAGGTGAGCTTTTATCAAAATGTTTTTTTTAAGCGTAATTGCTGTTTATAACACGTATCTCTAACTTTATTATTTAATTTATTAACCAACTTTATTTGTTTCCAGGGCTTTGGTCAGTTGGATTTAGCGGCGCCCTTATATTTATTTCAGCCCATGGTGATTAAACTAAATTAAACTACTTCATAAAATCACGTTGTACGTCATCTAATCTCTATTGTAATGCTATTTTCCATAATATATGAAGAGGGTTGGGCATAATCACAAAACCATATGTTTTTGCTCTTTTCGCTCACCTATAAATCTTAAACTGCTTGTAATTATAACTTTATACTTATCTTTTTTCAACAACTTCTTCCACTATAAAATGGTAGCTGTATAATCCGATTTTATGATGTTCCTCCAATTCTAAAATCCATGGGGACTTGGTTATTTTCTCTTTACAATGTATTAAATACAATGTTCTCCTACTCAATTATTGTTGGTGAAAACACCAACAACGGGGGAAGAAAAAAGGTCCTTATACCTTACCTAAAATCTGAATACCCCCAAATTTGTTTTACCTCTGGCAAAAATTCTCCACTGATTCTGAAACTAAACAAGCTAAGTCCATTGCTCCAATCCCTTTCAACATCTTCATTGCTCCTACAACTTAGTCTGCCACCTTTATCTGCAGTTTTGTGTTTAGAGCTGGAAAAAATAGCCTGTGCCACTATGGAAATCAAAGCCTTATCGGCTTGCACGCTTCCAGACAAACATTTCATTTTAAAAAAAAAATAATAAAGCTTTATTAACCTGACTTTTAATAACTGATAAAAGGCATTTGGTGGTTAAATCTTTCATCTTCTACTTGATTAACAATAAAGTCAGCTAAATCAGCCCTGCTGATTTTGATGCTGGCATTTACACCCACCCAACCTACACGGTATTCTCCTTTCTTTGCATCATTTGTCAATATCGGCGCCCTTACGATAGTCCATTTTAATCCGCTGGCTTTCAATATTTCATAATGTTTTTTTGCATCATTCAATTGTTTCGGAACTATAATTTTCATGATAATACGAATCATTTTATCAGCAAACTTTGGTTTATCTTTTTCGGGAAATGGTAAACCTCCTCCCGATAATGAGATAATCCTGAATACCAAATGTTTCTTCATGGCATCTATTATATTTTTAGTGCCTTCTGTTTGCAACCATTTTGGTGAACCTTTAACATGGCCAAAAAGACTTACCACTATATCTGTTCCTTCAACTGTTTTAATTACATCCATTGGATTCAATACATCACCTTTTATTAAATCCAAATTCGCATTTTTTTGATTTACCTTATCAAGATTCCGAACAAGGGCTTTTATTTTATAACCTTTAGCCAAAGCCTGTTCTAAAAATTGCTGTCCAACCTGACCTGTGGCTCCTATTAATGCTATTGTTTTCATTTTATATTCGTCTTTTAATAATTGACTGATTATTTCCCTTTTTGAAAAAATTAATTAAATATAAATGCGGAAGGTCCGCAATCATATAGATTGTAAATAAAATTAAAGAATGTTATTTATTAATGAATTGATTTATACAAAAAATATAATATGAGATATATCATTGTAAACAGAAGAAAAATCTATATTGTTTTACAATAGTGTCCGGTAAAAATGCCTGAGTAGATCTTTTTAACTTCGTCAAACCCAGAGTTTAGTATTTGTCCATTGTAAAAACCGTTTTCACCTATCGCATTTTAACTTGGCGTAGTTCCACTACTGACCAGGGTTGCATTAATATTCGAACTTCCCATAGAAATTACATTTTAGAAGTTGATATTCTTCAATGTAATTTTTTAATGGTTCGGACAAAACAATAAACCATACTATAATTCCTGCAAATTAATGCAGTTGCCGACTGGTACTTTGAATTTTTATAAAAACAATGAGCTGTTAAACAGAAAATTAAATAGATTTAAAATTATACCTGCGGAAGTAATTTTAAGCCATGCTCTCATGGTTCCCGCACCTGCATTCATACCACTGTTTTACAAAAACCTCTTCAGTCTCCAGAAAATTAAAAATATCTTCAAAACCTGAATAAACTTTCTTCCCTTCTTTAAGAAAGGGCTCCTCCAGGTTTGGCATTAAAATTACTTTTTGTGAAACCGACAAGTTTTCTAATTTATCTTTTAAAAGAACATGTTTACCATTATTTTCCGATATTGTTAGCTCAAGCATTTTTAAACTTTTATTAATGTAAATGTATACAATCTCATGTGGTTAAACTTATAGGAATTTATTTAAATATTAAGTTTAAATTTTGCCCTTTATCAGTTTCATCGTTTATTTTGAATTTAAAACCTAAATTAACATAACATTTTTATTGTGGACAAAGAAGAAATTGCCTCCTGGTTTAAAACTTTACAAGATGATATTTGTAAGGGGCTTACGGAACTTGATGGCTCAGGGTCTTTTTTAGAAGATGAATGGAGCAGGGACGGGGGCGGTGGCGGTATTTCAAGGATTATGGTCAATGGCACCATTATAGAAAAAGGAGGAGTAAATTATTCAAAAGTTTTTGGTGAAACTCCTTTAAGCATTGCTGCTGGGCTAAACCTTGAATCTTCAGATTTTTTTGCCACGGGCATTTCAATAGTAATGCACCCACAAAATCCCATGGTTCCCATCATCCACATGAATACCCGCTATTTTGAAATGAAGAATGGCATAAAATGGTTCGGTGGGGGCATTGACCTAACACCGCACTATATTGACCCGGATGATGCGGCATTTTTTCACACTTCATTAAAAGAAGTGTGTGACAAACATCAGCGGGACTATTACCTGAAATTTAAAAAATGGGCAGATGATTATTTTTTTATCACGCATCGCAACGAAACCCGGGGTATAGGCGGAATATTTTTTGACAGGCTTAATGATGACGAGCCATTAAAAATGGAATCAATATTTCATTTTGTAAAAGATGTTGGCAGGTCATTCCTGCCAATTTACTCACATATTGCTAATAAAAATAAAAATATGTCTTATACTGATAAAGAAAAAGATTGGCAAATGATCAGAAGGGGGCGTTATGTAGAATTTAACCTTGTGCTGGATAAAGGCACCAAATTTGGTCTTGACTCGAATGGTAGGATCGAATCGATCCTGATGAGCTTGCCACCACAGGCAAATTGGTTGTACAATTTTACTCCAGAGCCTCAATCAGCTGAATATAAGACACTTCAACTTCTTAAAAAAGATATTTTCTGGGCAAAATAATGGCAATTTTAGACCGCTTAAAAGAATTAGACCAGGAGCTTTTCCTCACTTTAAATGGCTACCATAATTCCTTCCTTGATTTTGCCATGTACTGGTTTTCTGATAGGTTTATTTGGTTCCCATTTTATGGTTTGCTATTGTTATTTATAGTCCTGAAACTTCGTTGGAAATCCATATATGCAATAGTTGCCATCATACTTACCATAATTACTGCCGATCAATTTACATCCATGATTATGAAGCCATACTTCCAAAGATTAAGGCCTTGTCATGAAGAATACCTCCAGCCGCTCATCCACTTGGTGTCGGGCTGTGGAGGGCAATTTGGCTTTGTTTCTTCCCATGCAGCCAATTCATTTGGCCTTGCCATGATTTGCTGGCTTTTGTTCAGGTATAAATACCCGAAAATGGGTTTGATTTTCTTATGGGCCATACCTGTTTCTTATAGCAGGATTTATTTAGGTGCACATTATCCTTCAGATGTAGTTATTGGTGCTTTAATAGGAATGCTTATCGCCTGGATTATCTATAGATTGTATAACCTGGTGCTGCTGAAAACCCTGGAAATGCAAAGGACAAGACTTAGGTAAAAAGGGCATACAAAATAAAACTGCTGCGATAAAAAAATACAGCTGCCCGATAATGAGGCAGCTGCTGATTGTTAATTAAAGGTTCAACTTTAATTTTTAGGTTTTATTATTATTCCTGAGGACTGGCGATCACAATGGTTTGGATCATTCTTAGCCTTACGATTCTGTTTCCTTGCCTTGCTGGTTTCCACTTTGGAGAGTTCTTAATAACCCTAACTGCCTCTGCATCTATTTTAGGGCTTAAACCTTTCAAAATTTCTACCTCTGTCAAAGAGCCGTCCTTATCAACTATAAATTGAATTATAACTTTGCCTGAGATTCCGGCTGCATTAGCAGGGAGCCTGAATTTTTTGGCAATATATGCATCGAACGAGATCTTTTGATCAAATACTGCCATTACTTCTGCAGAGGTTTCAAAAGGACGCACTGGGGCTACTTCAATATCTACCTCTATCAGACCAAGGTCTATATCAACTGGAATATCTATAGATGGAACAGTTATTGCCTCTTCAATTTTCTTATCATCATCAACAACTGTTACTTTATCAGCAAGGGGTGTCTTGGGTATTTGAGGTATGGGAATGCTCTTTTTAGGCTCAGCGATTTCAATTATTTGTACCCCAGAGAATGGATCTACCCGATCAACTGGGTCAGGCACTACAATGGGGCTTACCTCGGTCTTCCATTCGAAGGCA
>JALZND010000322.1 GCA_030857845.1 Bacteroidota bacterium
AAAAGGAATAACAGAAATGCATACAGGTCTTGGATTTTTCGATCATATGTTAGACCAATTGGGGAAACATTCTGGTTGTGACCTTAAAGTAACTGTAGCAGGAGACTTGCACATTGATGAGCACCATACTATTGAAGATACTGCAATTGCTTTAGGAGAGGCGTATCTTCAGGCGCTTTCAGATAAAAAAGGAATAAACAGGTACGGCTTTTTATTGCCTATGGACGATGCACTTGCCCAAGTGGCCATAGATTTTAGCGGAAGGCCCTGGTTGATTTGGGATGTAGAATTTAAACGTGAAAAGGTTGGTGATATGCCTACAGAAATGTTTTATCATTTTTTCAAATCTTTTTCTGATGCAGCCAAGTGCAATTTAAACATACTAGTGAAAGGCGATAATGAACATCATAAAATAGAAGCGATTTTTAAAGCTACTGCTAAAGCAATTAAAGGGGCAATATCAAGAAATATAGATGATCTGGACCAGCTGCCAAGCACAAAAGGCTTGCTTTAAAAAAATAATTTTATAAATGCACCATCTCCTGGTTTTCTTTGTTGCAACAATATATGCCCACCGGTATATCAATTAAAATTTAATTTTAGTTTTATCGGTATAAGAGGCAATATTCATCCATCTTTGTGAATAAAATAAAATAATGGCGCTTTCGCTTTTAAAAAACCTGGTCCTAAATTTATTTGGATTAACAATGATCCTATTAGGACCTTTTCAAATGCCTGCCCAAGACTTGAAGTTATCTGGCAAATCTTTGTTGTGGGAAATATCAGGCAATGGTTTATTGGCACCTTCTTATTTATATGGCACCATACACCTCATCTGTGAAGCCAACCTACAAGTGCCTGAAACGGTACAGCAAGCTTTAATAAAATCAGAACAACTTGCCCTGGAGCTTGATATGGCAGACCCTGACTTCCTAAAAGAATTTCAGAAGGCAATGTTGATGCAGGAGGGAACAAATCTTAGAAAGCTGCTGTCTAAAGATGATTACCAATTGGTTACAAATTTTTTTAAGGATTCTTTGGATATCAACCTAAAGGAAGTAGGAGTAATAAAGCCTTTGTACATGAACAGTATGATGTACAGTAAAATATTGGGGTGTCAGCCTCAACCTTATGAAATGGCCCTTGTAAGCATTGCGCTGCGCGACGCCAAACCTGTAAAGGGACTTGAGACCATTCAACAGCAATTGGACCTTTTTGGCATAATCCCTTATAACAAACAGGCACAAATGTTAGTGGAGTCAATACGGAATTTTAATGAGACTAAGATGATGTACCAGGAACTTCTAAATTTGTACAAACAACAAGATATAGAGGGTGCTTATAAGCTGGTAAGCAAAAACACTACTGGCCTTGAAGATTTTGAAGAAGCCTTGCTGAAGGGCCGAAACAAAAATTGGATCCCTGTTATGGAAGCATTTTCAAAAGAAAAATCTACTTTTTATGCAGTGGGTGCAGGGCACCTTGGAGGTGAAACTGGCTTGATTAAATTGCTGCGGCAGAAAGGTTATACCCTTAAGCCCATTCTTTATATTGAGAACTTTGAGAAAGTGCATTAAGTGCTTCATACCTCAGATTCCAATAATTAGGATTGTTAAATAAATTCCCTTATTTATTTTAGATAGTTTTGTCTTCTATGTTACTTTTGTAAATGGCTGAACAAATATTAATTATTGATTTTGGTTCTCAATACACACAGCTTATTGCCAGAAGGGTAAGAGAACTAAATGTTTATTGCGAGATCCATCCTTACAATAAAATTCCAGATATAACTTCGGATATTAAAGGCCTCATCCTTTCCGGTAGTCCATTTTCAGTTTATGACAGTAGCGCCCCAAATATTGACCTTAAAAGCATTAGGGGCAAGATGCCACTTTTAGGCGTTTGTTATGGGGCTCAAATGATGGCATTTCAAGAAGGTGCCAATGTGGTGCCAACACAGAGCAGGGAATATGGTAGGGCGAAATTGAATGAGGTAAAGACCCATCTCGATCTTCTGAAGGAAATAACAGTAAATTCGCAAGTATGGATGTCGCATGGAGATACCATAACTGATCTTCCAGAATCCTTTGAATTAATTGCAAGTACCTCAACAGTAAAGGTGGCTGCCTATAAAATTAAAGATGAGCCAACCTATGGGATACAGTTCCATCCCGAAGTTACCCATTCTCTAGAAGGAAAGACTGTATTACGCAATTTTGTTGTTCATATTTGTAATTGTTCTCAAGATTGGACTCCTGATATTTTTATTGAAACTACCATACAGAACCTAAAAGATAGGCTTAGCAAAGATAAGGTTGTGATGGGATTATCGGGTGGTGTGGATTCTTCCGTTGCTGCTATATTAATTCATAGAGCTATAGGGGAGCAACTTCACTGTATATTTGTGGATAATGGCCTATTGAGGAAACATGAATATGATGATGTTCTGGATTCCTATAAAGAGATGGGCCTCAATGTAATAGGTGTTGATGCCAAGGTGGCATTTTATGGCGCCCTAAAGGGCCTGTCGGACCCGGAGCTAAAAAGAAAAGCTATTGGAAGGGTTTTTATTGAAACTTTTGATAAAGAAGCCAGCAGGATTACAGGAGTAAAATGGCTCGGTCAGGGCACCATTTATCCCGATGTGATTGAATCGGTTTCAGTAAAGGGACCATCAGCTACTATTAAATCCCATCATAATGTTGGTGGCCTTCCAGATTATATGGACCTTAAAGTAGTAGAACCTTTAAATACACTTTTTAAAGATGAAGTAAGGGTTGTCGGAAGGACATTGGGAATACACGAAGCAATTATTGGCAGACATCCTTTCCCGGGGCCAGGATTGGCAATAAGGGTTCTGGGCGATATAACCCCTGAAAAAATCGCCGTTTTACAAGAAGTTGACCATATTTTTATAAACGGATTAAAAAAAGCCGGGCTTTATGACCAGGTATGGCAGGCTGGAGTAATCCTATTGCCAGTAAATTCTGTAGGTGTAATGGGGGATGAACGTACCTATGAAAGCGTTGTTAGTTTAAGGGCTGTAACCAGCGTTGATGGAATGACAGCTGATTGGTGCCATTTGCCTTATGATTTTCTTGGGGATATTTCTAATGAAATAATAAATAAAGTAAAAGGGGTAAACAGGGTAGTGTATGATATTAGTTCAAAACCACCAGCAACAATTGAGTGGGAGTAGATTTAGTTTAGGAGTTCTTAGTTCAGGAGTTCAGGAGTTCTCAGTTCAGGAGTTCTCAGTTCAGGAGTTCTTAGTTCTCAGTTCAGGAGTTCTCAGTTCTTAGTTCAGGAGTTCTCAGTTCAATAGTTCTCAGTTTAGGTTTTCTCAGTTCAGGAACTAATTGTTCAGGAGTTCCTGGAGTTCAATAGGCTTAGTTACTTCCCAAATTGGAAACTCCTAAACCGAAAAACTGTGAACTGAGAACTGAGAACTTTTTTCTTTTATTCTACTTTTGTCAAAAGTGTATACCCCATTAATTTCCCGTTTTTATTGAAACTTTCTGACCTCACTACTCCTTCTTTTTCTGTTAAATAATCAATGCCTTTCATTTTCATAGGTATATTAATGCCCATCATATTATTATTCATAAGCAAATTGTAGGAAATTTTAAAACAATCATATGTTCCAGATGGGGTAGTGACGGTTTCTTTTGCTTCTACTATTCTGTCGGATATTACAAGGTTTAAAGTAGAAAATAATTTGCCAGATTCTTTATCCCTCACTTCACAAGTCAAATTACCTTCTTTTAATTTATCTCCTATATTAAAGTTTGAAGGCATTTCAAGATGATCTCCGACAAAGGTCAAATCCATATTGTCATAGGCTTTTAAAGACTCCTGGGGAATCAATGATTTTAGGTCAAGGCTTACAATACCATTATTGCAGCTAATGGTATATTCCCCGGATGTTTGTAATTTATTTTTTTCATCAAAGGTTTGTGTGTCAATCAATGCTTCATAAGAATCAGCACTTTTGGATAGGCTTTTAATGTGATTTACTATTTTTCCTATTTTTTTATTTTTTGAATTAAAGGATTCCATTTCAATTTTTTTTCCTTCATGAAAGCTATAATAACTGTTGCATTGGGAAAAGGAGGCAAAAGGAATTAGGAATAGGAGGAGGATAATACTTACATTTTTCATTTCCGGGAATTAGATTTGAGAATATATTTTTTTGTATAAGATCGTATTTCGATATTAAGAAATAAAGATTAAATTAGAAAGTTAAGTGGGGAATAAAAAATTTTTTACGTGGAAATAGTTATTATTCTTTTATGAATAGGATTGATAGGCTTTTAGGTATTGTGACGATGCTGCAATCGAAGAAATTTGTAAAGGCTGAGCGTATTGCTGAAAAATTTGATATCAGTATAAGGACCGTTTATAGGGATTTGAGAGCCTTGGGAGAACAAGGCATCCCCATAAGTTGCGAACCACAAAAAGGTTATTTTGTTGATTGATACGGCACTCAATACCATTGAAAAAAATAACCCTGCATTAAAAGGTGCCTTGCCCGACAATTACTTTTCTCGTTTGGGATTAGATAAAACGAAACTTGCTTCCCTACTTGACACCATCAATG
>JALZND010000046.1 GCA_030857845.1 Bacteroidota bacterium
TCGTAAAGCACTCTGGGGCTATAAAAGTTACTGTAAAATTATTGATGGGCAAAAGAAGCATTGAGCTGAAAGTGATTGATAATGGAAACGGCTTTAATGTTGAAAAAGCTGGCTTTTCGGGAAGGGGGATAAAAAATATCCATGAACGTACAGCTTCAATAGACGGCAAATTTCAAATATATTCTGAAGAAGGCAAAGGCACCCTTGTAATAGTGAGGATCCCTGTTTTGGAATAAAATTATACACCAACCTTAACTTTTTAAAAAAGACAGGCAAATAAAAGGACAACTACTGCCTTAATAAAAGATGCGGCTAAGGTCAGCTTAATAAATACTTAAAAAATAGCTTTTAATTAAATGGTATTTGAAGCTGATGCCCTGAAATAAAATGTAGGGCTAGCTATTGATTTTCTAAAGCCGCTGTAAGCCTGTCGTATTCAAACCATCCTTTATTTGTTGCAGGAAGATTTCTAATGGTATCTTTATCATATTGATTTATATAGGCATTAGATCCTACTACCTTTTTTGATGCTTTAAGTACTGATTCAACCGATTTTCTGTAATTTGGTTCAACAATAGACTTAATATATCCATTGTTGAAGGCATTAATGAATCCACCCTCGCTTTCAATTTCCTGTACCTGGAGCCAAATTTTATCCAACATTTTGTAAGTTAAGTTTTCAAGGTAATAAGAACCTGACACAGCTCCAGGCACCTTATTGAAATAAGCTTCTTCTTTTAAAATATTGGAAATATTCCTGGCAACCCTTCTTGATAATTCGTTATGATCTCCGAACACAACATCGAAGGGAAGTATAGATATTGTTGAGCAACCTCCTAAAATCCCTGACATGGCCTCTGTTGTATTGCGTAAAATATTGGAATGTGGGTCTTTGGCAGTTTTAGTCCACCACCCCGTTTCACCATGAATGGGAATTTCACCTGCAGCGAAATTTTTTATTTTATAAGACGCTGCAATTTGGGAGGTCAATGACTTTAAAGCCCTTATTTTAGCTATTTCATGAAAAAAGTTTGTACCAATCGAAGTATGGAAAGATACTTTTTGAAAAATAGTTTCCACATCAATGCCCTGCTTTGAAAACTCTTTTACATACTGAATAAAAGAACATATAAACAATGCTGCTTCCTGTATTATAGAAGCCCCGGAATTTTTATAAACATCTGTTGTTACAGAAAAACAATGGAAATTTTTAAAGGCTTTCGACAAATTCAATATTTCAAAGACACTTTGAAAGTCCGGGGATTTTTGGGTCGGATTTAAGGTCCATGCTGCTATAGGGTCCAGGTACAATGAACCTTCAATAATACTTGGTGCTGAGCCTGAAGAATCTATAAACTTAAAGTAATCATTTAAATAATGAGCTTTAACAGCTTTGGTTTTAAATGAAATTATGCAATGTTCTGGTAAAATATTCTCAAACAACTTTGGGAATATAATCTCATTTTCTCCTTCAAGATTTATAATTAAGCCATCTGCCCCATTTTGTAGTGCATCCAGGGCTGTTTTATTTGATTTCTTATTATCATATACATCAAGTAGCTCCAAATATTTCCATTCCTTCGTTTGCGTTGGCAATTTTAAAGGCAGCATGCCAGCAACGTCTTCTTTAGTATAAAATGGTGCTATTTCAATTTCTTCTTCCGAGCTCCAATCCATAGTTTTATTCTCATTTAAGTCCTTCATTATTAGGTCTATCCATGCAGCTTTAGAGAATGGATCAAACCCTTCAAATATTTTTTGTTTTTTATTAACTGACATAAAATTATATGTTTTTCAACAATATATTACATTAAGCTTAAACGATTGATTTTTAAATAACTATAAATTTCTGTATCAATATAATTGATAAATTTTGAGCATGAAAAGTTGAAAAACTGCTTGTTTTTCAACTTTTCGAAATTTTAAATTTTTTTTTAATCCAAATTTTGTTCTCTTCTTTTACAAAGTCATCAGGTCAAAGATTTTTTTTTGATGTTTTTTTAAAATATTTTAACACAAATGTATGCTTTATCAGTATGTTGAATGGTATATCAAAAAGTCAAGCTTAAACTCATTTTTTTGTTTTAAATTATTTTTACATTTTTGTTTCCCCCTAATTATTAGGGATTATATTTCTTTCACTTTGATAGTAATCCAAAATGCACCCGGATATTAATAATGTATGGAATAGCTGTCTCAGACTGATAAAACAAAATGTCGGTGAGCAAAGTTTTAAGACCTGGTTTTCACCAATAGTGCCAATAAGGTTAGAAAATTCGGTACTTACAATTCAAGTTCCCAGTCAATTTTTTTACGAATGGCTTGAAGAGCATTATGTACATATTTTGAGAAGGGCAATAGATACGGAATTAGGTGCGGAAGGTAGGCTGGAATACTCAGTGATAGTAGACAATGGTAATGAGCAGCATAAACCTTATACCATCAATCTCCCAACAAATAAATCAACTAACCGAAATCATACACAACTTCAAACATACAACGATTATAAAGGTCCTTTTGCATTAAAGTCAATCAATACCGACTACCAGATCTCACAGCTAAATCAACAATATACTTTTGACACCTATATCGAAGGGGATTGCAACAGGCTGGCACGTTCTGCTGGATTTGCAGTGGCAAACAAACCGGGCATTACATCTTTTAACCCATTAATGTTGTATGGTGGCGTGGGCCTGGGTAAAACCCACCTTGTGCAAGCAATCGGCAATGAAATAAAGCAAAAGCTTGTAGATAAGTTTGTTCTTTATGTTTCATCCGAAAAGTTCACTAACCAGTTTATTGAAGCACTAAAAAACAACAACGTACAGGATTTTACTAATTTTTATATGCAGGTTGACATCCTGATCATCGATGATGTTCAGTTCCTTTCTGGAAAAGAAAAGACGCAGGAAATTTTCTTCCATATCTTCAACCATCTTCACCAGTCGGGCAAGCAAATAATCATGACCAGCGACTGTCCACCCAGGGATTTAAAAGGACTTCAGGAGCGACTGCTTTCAAGATTTAAATGGGGCCTTACTGCCGACCTGCAGCAGCCGGACCTTGAAACCCGTATGGCCATTATACAGAGGAAAATGCAGGATGATGGTATTTATATCCCTGAAAATGTTATAGAATACCTGGCCTACAGTGTAGATACCAATATCCGTGAACTGGAAGGCGTATTGATTTCCTTGATTGCACATGCCTCCCTTAACAGGAAGGACATAGACCTGGAGCTTGCAAAGCAAACCCTCAAGAATATTGTGCATGATATTGATACTGAGGTAGGTATAGATTATATTCAAAAAACTGTTTCTGATTATTTTAAAGTACGACCTGAAGAAATGAAGGACAAGACCCGTAAAAAAGAAATAGTAATTGCCAGGCAGGTGGCCATGTATTTTGCCAAAGAATATACAAATCTCTCCTTAAAATCAATAGGATACCATTTTGGTGGCCGTGATCATAGTACAGTTATCCATGCAGTGCAGTCAGTTAATGATATGATAGAAACAGACAGCAGATTTAAAAATGGTGTGGAAGAAATCAGGAAAAAGCTTAAAATGAAAAATGTATAATCCCTTATCAAATATCCGTTAAAATTAAAAGGTTATCGTTTTTTATAATATTTATAGGAAATCAAATTCCTTATAAAAAATACTTCTTCCAACCACACCAATCCATTTCCCCTAAAATTACGAATTGCTTTCATAATTTTTGATGGAATCACTTGGCTTGATTTTATTGGTGTTTATGATCCTGTAATCAGGTTAAAATCCTTAAATATTTTACCAGTTTTAACATGGGAAATATGTTCTTTTGCTACTTTGGCATCTGATAATTACGGATTGACGGTAAACCCGGTCATGTTGGAGGAAATCTAAAAAATTATGATGCAATTATAATTCCGGGAGGTTTAGGTGCCAGGAAGCTAATGTTTGATGATAAATTCATAGCCTGGATAAAACAGCAGAAAATACTAAATATAAAATTTCTGAATGTACCGGCAGCCTGATCCTGGGAGCCGCAGGTTTTCTTTACGGCAAAAGAGCTACCACCCATTTTAATCAGTATCAGTTATTGCAGCCGTATTGCAAGAATGCTGTTAGAACGTATTGTCGAAGACCAACACGTTATAACAGCAGGAGCTGTCTCATCTTCCCTTGACTTAGGCTTATATATTTTTGAAAAGTGGGCTGGCCAGGAAGCAATGAGTACAATAAGGAGGAGTATGGATTATAGGACAATACTGATTCTAATTTAAAGCTGAAATAATTCTCCTTACATGGACATTTTATGATTATAGATAAAAAAAGAACAATGGAAAAAATGCTTTTTGGTTACCTTTCAAAATATATAAATCTATCTGAAGAAGAAAAGAAAGCTATCCTGGATCTGGACATTTTCAGGACTTTCAAAAAGGGAACTATATTACTGAAGGAGGGGCAGCTTTTAAATGATGGTTATTTTGTGATCAAGGGCTGTATAAGATGCTATTATATAATTGACGGGGAAGAGAAAACAACATCATTTTACACTGAAACAGAATCTTTTACACCTCAATGCATCATTACCAAAAAACCTTCAGAATATTATGTTTCTTGTGTAGAAGATTGCATTTTAACAGTAGCCAATCCGGAAATGGAAATAATAATATTTGAAAAGTTTCCTCGATTCGAGTCTTTATGTCGTATTTTATCAGAAGAATTATTGGCTAAGAATCAAGCTTCATTCGATAATTTTAAGACTTCTTCCCCAGAACAGCGTTATTTATACCTTTTGAAAACAAGGCCTGATTTGTTACAGAGGGTTCCCCAATATCAAATGGCAAGTTATCTTGGAATAACGCCCCAATCATTAAGCCGCATGCGGAGCAGGTTGGTTAGAAATAAGAAAGCATCAACCTTCGGATGAATTTAAATTTTACAAGTTCCTCTTTTATTACCTTAAGTTAACGAAATAGATAACAGGCCTCGGTAAATTGCATCATTATTTAATAATTAAACCGATGTATGACCATGTTTGTAAAATACATTTTGCCACTCTTGCTTAGTGCCTTGGTTTTTAAGGCCAAAAGCCAATCTCAAACAAAGGACCCTAATTACAAAAAGTTCTTTTTAGGGAGCTCTCTTTTTATGTTAGGGAATTTTATTCCTGATGATACTAACCCACCAGATTTTGCTCAACTAAATTTTGGTTATCGTTTAACTCCAAAAGATGTCATCTCTTTAGAAGCAAAAACTTGGAAATATGCATGGCCATTGGGCATCCCTTATGGCAATTCCTTTCAAAAACCCGATCTAAAATATCCCGGATATATCAGGGAGTATGGTATTGCATTTGTCTATCAACGGTTTTTGTGGAAAGGTGCCTATACTGCCATACATGCAATGAATGCATTACAAAATTATGTTGATGAAGATAATTTAAAGATTCAAAATGGATATCAATTATTTATGACCTATCGTATAGGCTACCATATCCAATTATTTAAAAATAAATGGTTTATAGAACCTTCTTTGGCAATCACCCATTGGCCTATAAATACGAACGTGCCTGAATCTTTTGCCAAAATAGAAAATCAATGGCCCAATTATTTTTTATTTGAACCAGGACTTCACTTTGGTTTTAAATTTTAAGCATTATAAATCCGAAAACAATAAATAAAAATAAGGAAGGTTAAAAATAATATGAATAATATCCTTTTACACCTTCTTTGTTTACACCTTCTATCCTTACTTTGCCTTTAAGGTTTGTAAGAAGCTCGGTAAGTTGTTTGGGCGAATCAATTGCCTGATTGTTTACGGCAGTAATTATAAAATCTTCTTGTATCCCTAACCTACGGATGAGGCCATTTTTTACCCTGGTTACCCTTACACCATTGTCAATATTCAATATGTTCTTTTCTACCTTTGGCACTATCTCAAAATCTGCCCCCAGCTCTTTAGAAGAAAATATTTCTTTTCGGATTATTCCAGTTGTGCCCTCTTTATTGGTCAATTCCAAGGTTTTTGATTGGGTATTTTTGTTGTGCTTGAAGGTCACTTTAATTTTTTCTCCAGGTGAATAATAACTAATCAATTCCTCAAAACCACTTCGGCTATTGACCTCTTCATCGTTGATGGCCAAAATAATATCTCCTTTTTGAAGACCACTTTTTTCCGCCGCACCTTCGCGTTGTATATAGCTTACGACTACTCCTGAAAGATCTGAAAGTTCCAGTATTTTGGCATTTTCAGGGTCAACATCCACAACATCTGCCCCAAGAAACGCTTTCTGGACCTCGCCATATTTTATAAGGTCCATTACTATTTTTTTAACGATATCAACAGGGACAGCAAAACCATATCCATTGTAAGTGCCTGTCCTGGACATTATGGCAGTATTGATGCCAATCAGTTCCCCTTTTGTATTTACCAATGCCCCACCACTGTTGCCAGGGTTTATGGCAGCATCAGTTTGGATAAATGACTCAATGGGGAATTTGCTGCTGAGAATATTAATTTCCCTGCCTTTGGCACTAACAATACCTGCAGTAACTGTGCTTGTTAAATTAAAAGGGTTCCCTACTGCAAGCACCCATTCACCAACTGCTACATCTTTGGAGCTTCCAATTTGGATGTTGGGCAGGTTTTTGGCATCTATTTTCAATACTGCCAGATCGGTGGAAGGGTCCGTGCCGATAAGCTCTGCTTCATAAACCCTTTTATTGTGAATGATTTCTATTCTTGAAGTTTTTTCAATGACATGGTTATTGGTAACTATATAACCGTCTTTTGTAAAGATTACCCCTGATCCACTGCTCATGGATTGGCCTGTCTGCCCCTCAAAAAACCAGTCAAAAAGATTGCCCCGCCCATATTGTGTTTCTGATGTCGACTTAATATAAACTACGCTTGAGGTGCTTTTTTTTGAAGCATCCACAAAGCTAGGTTCATTCAATGCTTCAACTTGAGCTAAATTCCTATGATTAGTGTATTCAGCAGGAGGTTTTTGAACATAAGTTTCTTGGAGTACCTGGTTTTCATTATAGGGTTGCAACGATGTATAGGTGTAAGCACCTAAAATTCCTGAAAAAAAACTAAGAAAAATTACCTTAAATGTAAATTTCATGTTTCCCATGTTTGAAAGATATTTTTGAAGTTTAGTTTTTGGTCATATTAAAGCACATCTTCTTGATAACGTTGTACATCAAAAATAATACAAAATTTTCAAAAGGATTTTTTTATACTTAACCGTTGATTTTAATTTATTATTTTGCGCTCATTATGGGGATAAGATCATTTTTAAGCAAGCCAATTGCTTCTTTTATTGTAAAAAAATATAAAAAATGGAGCAAGAGGCCTGGGGAAACCCAGTTTAAGGTATTTGAGGCTATAATCGCCAAAGGTAAAAATACCAAATTTGGTATGGATCATGATTTTGCTAATATCAGGGATTATGATGATTTTAAATCCCGGGTGCCGATTAGGGATTATGAGGCTTTGTCGCCTTATATAGAACAAATTTTAAATGGCGAATCTGATGTGTTATGGCCTGGCAAGCCTGCATATTTTTCAAAAACATCAGGAACTACCTCAGGAACAAAATATATCCCTCTCACAAAAGATTCCATTCCCAATCATATAAATAGTGCAAGGGATGCACTTTTGCATTATGTACATGAAAGTGGCAATGGCGATTTCCTTGATGGGAAATTAATTTTTCTTTCCGGGAGCCCTGTGCTGGGAAAAAAGGCTGGCATCCATACAGGCCGATTGTCCGGGATTGTAAACCATCACGTGCCTGGTTACCTGAGGACCAACCAAATGCCCAGCTATGATACAAACTGTATAGAAGATTGGGAGCTAAAGGTGGAAACCATCATTGATGAAACCATTGACCAGGATATGACTTTAATTTCCGGGATTCCCCCTTGGGTTCAAATGTACTTTGACAGGATACAGCAAAGGACAGGGAAAAAGATAAAAGATGTTTTCCCAAATTTTTCCTTGTTTGTTTATGGGGGCGTAAATTTTGAACCTTACAGAAATAAACTTTTTGAATCAATAGGGAAGAAGATCGATTCTGTGGAGACTTATCCTGCCTCTGAAGGTTTTATCGCATTCCAGGACAGCCAGAAGTCCAACGGTTTATTGTTACTGCTGAACTCAGGTATATTCTTTGAATTTATTCCTGCAGATAAATATTTAGAAGAAAATCCTCCACGCTATTCCATAGATCAAGTGGAGCTGGAAGTCAACTATGCCTTGATCATTAACAGCAATGCAGGCCTGTGGGGTTATTCTATTGGTGATACAGTAAAATTCATTTCAAAAAATCCACATAGGTTATTGGTTACGGGAAGGATCAAGCATTTTATATCTGCTTTTGGTGAACATGTTATTGGCGAAGAAGTTGAAAAGGCGATGAAGATTGCTATGGAAGCACACGCTGAAGCAGAGCTTGTAGAATTTACCGTTGCACCTCAAGTTACTCCAAACAATGGCCTTCCACTGCATGAATGGTTTGTAGAATTTTCAAAGCAACCAAAAGATTTACAGGCTTTTGAAAATGAATTGAATAAACAGCTTCAGAAAATTAATGCTTATTATGACGATTTAATTACCGGAAACATTCTCAGGAAATTAGAGGTGGTAAGCCTCCGTCCAGGTTCATTCAGGGATTATATGAAATCGGAAGGTAAGCTTGGAGGTCAAAATAAAGTGCCGAGGCTAACCAATGACAGGAAGCTTGCAGATGCCTTGCAAAAATATAAATTATAGAAGAAAGCCTTATTTTTGGTATTTATCATTGAAGGTATAATCTTATGCAGCATCGTGAGTTATTCTTGAGGCTTTAGGTTTAAGTTGTTTTAGAGCACTATTCCTCCTAAATAATGTTCTTTAATGCATCTGACTTTTCCTTTTATAAATTTAAATTTTTAAAGTTCATAATTGTTAGGTTTATTTGTGGTTGGAATATCAGGGGCAAATTTTTGTCAGATTGAATTTTACCATTAATTACCCAAGGCAAAATATTTATACATTACCTATTTGATAGAAAGAAAAAAAAATATCGCAATTCTTGGTTCGACTGGATCTATCGGTAGGCAAGCCCTTGAAGTCATTAAAAACCACCCGGACCGCTTTCAGGTGGAGGTTTTAACAGCTCAAAACAATGCTGACCTGCTTATTGAGCAAAGTATTGATTTTAAGCCAAATATAGTGGTAATTTGCAACGAAGACTTGTATGATAAAGTTTTCTCTGCTTTAAGTCCTTATGATATTAAAGTATATTCAGGGATTAAGGCACTCAATTCAGTGGTTGAAATGGAGGAGGTTGACCTTGTGCTTACGGCCCTGGTGGGTTATGCAGGCCTCCTACCTACTTTAAGGGCTATTGAAGCTGGCAAAATTATCGCCTTGGCAAATAAAGAAACATTGGTAGTGGCAGGTGCATTGGTAACTAGTTTGGCAAGGGAAAAGGGTGTAAATATTTACCCTATAGATTCTGAACATTCTGCAATCTTTCAATGCCTTGCTGGCGAGTTCCATAATCCAATTGAAAAGATTATTTTAACTGCATCAGGTGGTCCATTCAGGGGAAAAGATAAATCTTTTTTGAAGAATGTTACCCGTGGGCAGGCACTAAAGCACCCGAACTGGGAAATGGGAGCAAAAATTACGGTTGACTCAGCCACAATGATGAACAAAGGCCTGGAGGTTATCGAAGCAAAATGGCTTTTTGGTTTGCAAAAAGAACAGGTTGAGGTGGTGGTGCACCCACAATCCATCATTCATTCAATGGTGGAATTTCAAGACGGCTCTATTAAAGCCCAGCTGGGACTGCCTGACATGCGCTTGCCAATCCAATTTGCTTTAAGCTATCCGGAGAGGCTGAAGTCCAATTACCCTAAATTCAATTTTGCTGATTATCCTGCATTGACTTTTGAAAAACCTGATAGCGATACATTTAAAAACCTCGACCTTGCCTATAGTGCACTTTCAAAAGGAGGAAATATGCCATGTATTTTAAATGCAGCAAATGAAATTGTGGTAGGTGAATTTTTAAACGAGAAAATTGGTTTCCTTCAAATGTCGGATGTTATTGCAGAATGTATGGAAAGACTGCATTATATTTCCAATCCAACGTTAGAAGATTATATTAATACTGATACAGAAACAAGAATTAAAGCTTTAGAACTTATACATTAATGGAAGCATTAGTAATGACAGCCCAATTAATTTTGGCATTATCAATTTTAGTTGGACTGCACGAATTAGGGCACCTTTTGGCCGCAAAAGCCTTTGGGATGAAAGTAGAACAATTTTCAATAGGCTTCCCACCTAAAATTTTTGGGGTGAAATATGGCGATACGGAATATTCGGTGGGTGCCATACCTTTGGGGGGCTTTGTGAAAATTACCGGTATGGTAGACGAATCCCTTGATACTGCCCACCTTAATGAAGAACCTCAACCTTATGAATTTAGGGCAAAGCCAGCTTGGCAAAGGTTGATCGTTATGATAGGAGGGATATTTGTAAACGTAATTTTGGGTATCGTAATATTTATAGGCTTAGTTTATGCCTATGGCGATTCTTATGTATCCAAAGAAGAAGTTAATAAATATGGTATCATAGCCCAGGACTTAGGTATGGAGATTGGCCTAAAGACCGGCGACAAAATACTAAAAGTTAATGGAAAGGATTACGAGAAATTTAGTGACCTAACAGGTGCCAGTGCATTATTGGACAAAGGAAGCTATTATACTGTTGATAGAGGAGGTGAGATTTTGGATATTCCTATACCAGGAAATCTGATTGATAGGCTCGGCGATAAAAATGTTGATGGCTTCATAGATTATTATTTGCCTTATGTTGTGGGAAATGTTGTAAAAGGAAGCAATGCTGAAAAAGCTGGCTTGCAGGAAGGTGATAAAATTTTGCAGGTAAATGGTAAAAATGCCGACCATTTCCCTGACTTTAGAATAACCTTACAGGACAATGTTAATCAAACAGTAAATTTGAAATTGGAAAGGGATGGAGTTCCTGTAAATATAGAAGCACAGGTTACTGAAGAAGGAACGCTTGGTTTTAATCCTAAATATTTGTTAAACTATGCAACTACAGAATATTCCTTAGGAGAATCAATTTCAAAAGGAACTAAAGATGCTTTCCAATCTGCTTGGGTAAATATCAGGGGTGTAGGGAAGCTGTTTACTGGAGAGGTTTCATTTAGTTCTATGAAAGGCCCAATGGGAATTGCACAAATATATTCAGGGACTTGGGACTGGCGTCGGTTTTGGTTAATTACAGGAGTTTTATCCATGTGGCTAGCCTTCGTAAACTTTCTCCCTATACCTGCTTTGGACGGAGGCCATGTGGCTTTCCTGTCCTATGAAATTGTATCCGGCAGGAAACCTTCCGATTCATTCCTTGAAAATTCCCAAAAAGTAGGAATGGTGCTATTGCTAACCCTAATGGCTGCCGTTATTTTCAATGATGTTTTCCAAACTTTTTTTAATTGAATGTAGAAGGTCTGTTTATTTGAAACGGAAAAGGAGGCATTTACCTCCTTTTTTTTATGCCCCAAAAATTAGATTAGAGATATTTTTTGTAAATTTAGGTAAACTTTAAGATTAACAAATCGTTACTTTTTTATTACTTTTTTATTTGTTCATTTTTTTATTTTTTATAAAAAACCAATTCATCCTCAAACCTGAGTCAATTTTTAAATTCCTTATCGCTGCCATTGCATTTCTATTTATTGGAAATTGCCTGTATATAATCACAATGTTTTTTTATGGCTATAGTTACCGTTCTTTCTTTGAGTTGTTTAATTTTAATGGTGAAGGAAATTTTCCCGCTTTTTATTCAGTTTTAGCCATTTCTTTTGCCTCCCTCTTATTATTGATTGTTGGTCTTCTAAAGAAAAAAGAAAAAGTTAGAGACGCAAATTATTGGTTGGCACTAAGCGGAATATTTGTTTTTCTTGCATTTGACGAAGCAGCAGAAGTTCATGAACGTTTTAATAAATCGACAAGGGCCATTGTTCCTGAAGCGGGATATGATTTGTTTTACTATGCATTGGTGATACCCTATGCTATTTTTGCGCTTGTTATTGCTTTTGCTTTTTTGAGGTTTTTAACCAGGTTGCCCCGTAAAACCCCCATTTCCTTTTTGGTGGCAGGTGCGGTGTTTGTCACTGGCGCGCCATAGGCCTTGAAATGTTAAACAGCTACTTTTTTTACAATGAAGGTGAGGAAAGCCTTGGTCTTTATATAGCTTTTACTTTTGAAGAGCTTCTTGAAATGCTTGGAATAGCAATGCTCATTTATGCCATATTAGATTATATGAAATCTTATTTGGGAGAAGTCTTTTACTTTGGCTTAAAAAATCAAAAAACTGAAGAGGTTAAAACTGGTTCTGCAGCAGGATTGACAGGAAAAAAAGAATAATTTTAGAAAAATCTTCCCGCTAAAAAAGAAAGATTCCCTAAGGAAGGGTTTGAAATTATTTGCGTATGGAGTTTTTTAGGAAATACTAATCTAATATTGATATCCTTTTTTGATTTGGATCAATATTCCTCAGTAAGCTCATCCATATCCTCTTTAATGATTTCAAACTCTACCCTACGGTTGATTTTTTTATCTTCAGGGCTTTCTTCCTTCACCAGGGGTTTTGAGCTGCCAAAACCTTTGGCCTCAATTCTGGCAGGCGCTATAGATCCATAATGGACAAGGTAGTTTTGTATAGCATCGGCCCTTTTTTGTGAAAGTTCATGATTTTTGTCTTCCCTGCCATCAGAATCTGTATGCCCTGAAATCTTTAGTTTAAAGTCAGGGTTGTCCAACAAAAAATTTACCATTTTATCAAGGTCAATGTACATGGCAGGGAGGATATCTGCTTTTCCGTTTGCAAATTCCAACGACTCAAATTTAAGCTTGCTTTTTATAGGGATGGCCTTCCGGTGAAATTCAGTATCTCCATCAAGGTAAAACATTTCCTTGATCCTAAAAAAAGCATCCCCTTGTATGATTAACAAATAGTTGTTTTTATTGATCAGATCAAATTCAAAAGTACCATTATCCCTCAAATATTTAGGCGCTACTTCAATTCCCTGATCCATATCTATTATAGAAACAATCCCTTTCATGGGCGTGCCCGATAAACTGTCAACCAATGAGCCCCTAAATTTTGTGCTGGCGGTAGGCTGTGCTTCCATAGGAAGGGGAAAAGAATATAAGTCCATGTTCATTAAATCTGTCTCTTTAGACTTTGCGTAAAAGAGGTCTTTTGATTCGGAATCTATGGTGAAATAAAATTCACTTCCAGGTCCATTTACCAGAGGGCCAATGTTTTTCGGTTCAGTCCACCCATGCCTGGTAAAATAAGATTTAAAAATATCAAATTCGCCGAAATTCAATAAGTGGCCATTGGAGCTGAAATACAAGATGTGGAAATAAGGATGATAAAATGGGCTCACTTCATTGTTCCGGGTGTTAATGGTAGGGCCTGCATTTTGGGCAGCAGACCAATGGCCATTTTTATCTTTGATTGCATACCAGATGTCCGACATCCCAAATCCCCCGATCCTATCAGAAGCAAAATATAAAGTATCTTCTGTATGTGATAGGGATGGATGTGATTCCCATGAACGGCTGTTCACTTTTGCCCCCAGGTTTTTTATTTCTCCCCAGGTGCTGTCGGCCATCATTTTCCCAATAAACAAATCGCAGTTTCCATAACTGTCCGGGGCATCACATCGTGAAAAATATATAGTTTTACCGTCACGGCTCAGGCAGGCCGACCCTTCATTGTATATGGAATTTATACCTTTAAGCGCTTGGGCTGGCAGCCATTCGTCATCTACCCGTGTACTGAAGAATAAATCTTCATTATTA
>JALZND010000323.1 GCA_030857845.1 Bacteroidota bacterium
CATTCGGACCTAACCCTTTTCTTTAAACCTGATGAAATTCTGAACCGTAAAATTATAACTGATGTTTCACACAAGATTTTAATAGAATTGGGCGCACATAAACTAGTTATTAAGCAAATGGTGTTCAATTTACTTTTTCAATTTGTGAAGCCTGAAAGGGTCACAAACTATTAGCCCTGGGTTTTAACCCAGGGTTAACTTATAAAAGGTAGGAGTTTTGGCGGTTTTTTTGCCCTTTAAAGCAAAAAAAGTGTCAAAACATCATCTGCGAAACATTTATTAAGATTGAGACAGTTTCCTTGAGTAAATCCATCAACCCTAAAATTGAATGACCCTTAAACGGCGAACCTTTTTAAAAAAGAGTACCTTTTCTGCTATTTCGTTGGCTTTAGGGGCTGATTTTGTATTTGCCTCTTCTATGCCTAAAGGGTATTTACCTATAGTTTTTCAGGGAGATGAAGATTTTTACACCCTTTATGGCAAACATAAGGACCTGGATATTTTAATTGACCGTCCCTGGAATGTAGAAACCCCGGTACATCTATTAGACGATGCAGTAACTCCTGCCGATAAACTTTTTGTAAGGAACAATGGCAAAATACCTCAGGAAATTGACCCAAATACATGGACATTGACCATTGAAGGTGAATCTGTATTGTCCCCGAAAACCTATTCCCTACAGGAACTAAAAACCAAATTTCCAAAACATACTTTTCAACTTACCCTTGAATGTGGCGGAAATGGACGGAAAGAATTTAGCCCACCTGCCAAAGGCGCACAATGGTCGTATGGAGCGGTTGGCTGCCCTTCCTGGACGGGAATTAGGTTGAAAGATATTCTCAACGATGTGGGCATTAAAGATGATGCAGTTTATATTGGTTATTATGGCAAAGATGTTCATTTAAGTGGAAGCCCTGATCAAAACGTAATTTCAAGAGGGGTTCCCATTAAAAAAGCTTTGGAAGAACATTCTTTATTGGCCTGGAGCATGAATAGTCAGGACCTTCCTTTGATCCATGGCTATCCTTTGAGACTTGTGTTTGGCGGCTGGGCCGGGTCAACATCAGGTAAATGGGTCAACAGGATTGTGGTACGCAACAAAATTCATGACGGTGAGAAGATGGGAGGAAGTTCTTACCGGGTGCCTTGCAAACCTGTAGCCCCAGGTGCAGTTGTAGCCGATGAAGATATGTGCATAATTGAGGCTATGCCAGTGAAATCCATTATTACCTTTCCCCGGTCGGGTGCTGTAATAAAAAAAGGACAAAAATTGGACCTTAGGGGCCATTCATGGGCTGGTGACTTAGAAGTAAATGCAATGGATATCTCCATAGATTTTGGTGCCACCTGGAAATCTTGCAACCTGAAAAAAGCAAAAAATTTTAATGCCTGGCAACAATGGTCTACAGTAATTAATTTTCCCCAAGAAGGATATTATGAAGTATGGGCAAGAGCTATCGACTCTAAAGGAAAGATGCAACCGATGGTGATACCAAATTGGAACCCACAAGGTTATATTAACAATGCATGTCATAGAATTGCTATAAAAGTAGTTTGATATGAGGAAGAAAAATGGCAGAAAAGATTCCCGGATTATAAGGAACCTGGGTATGGCCATGCTGATTTTATTAGGCTTTTTATTTATAATTAGTAACTATAACCAGCGTGGCCACGATAACAAGGCCAATAATAATCCTCCCCTAAATTTTACCCAAAACAATGATTCTCTTTCACGTCTAGAAAGTGGTATTTTAAAAGAAGGGAAAGGCATTGAAATAGTCAAAGCGCATTGCACATCATGCCACTCTGCCAAACTTATTGTGCAAAACCGTGCTACAAGGGAAGGCTGGCTCAGCATGATCCGATGGATGCAGCAGACGCAAAACCTTTGGGACTTGGGGGAACATGAAGCCGTAATTTTAGATTATTTAACCACCCATTATCCCCCCGAAGAAAAAGGACGAAGGGAAAATCTAAAAAACATAGAATGGTATGAATTGAAAAAGCAATAAAGGCTATTTAAATCTTAACAAACCTAACGAACTTGCTGCCGAGGCCTGACCATCCGGAAAGAACTCGCACCCTCTAGAATAACTTGATACTTATGGTACCAGATGCCAACTCTGGGCAGCCACAAAAATAACAAAGGCCATATATCTTGCCTTACAAGCTAAAAAGCCAGAAACTGCCTTCGTTATCGAGTGATATTACCCTGGTGTTTATTTACCCTCTGCTATTTTAATTCACCTATACTTGCAATCAGAAAAAATTTTCATCTTTTAACTTAATACGTATTAATTTTGTTATATTTGTACGTATGAATAAGAAGCTAACAATATCTATTGATGATTCCACAATAGAAAGAGCTAAACAATATGCTAAATCTAAAGGTCTAAGTTTGTCTGAAATAATTGAGAACTATCTTAAATTAATTTCAAGAAAAACCGAAAAGCCTAAAATATCCTCAAAAATTTCCAAATTAAAAGGGGCAGTTAAGTTGTCTAATGATGTAGATTATAAGGATATACTTCGTGAATCAATTTCTGGGAAATATTTAAAATGAGACATTTTTTATTTGACACCAATGTTCTGCTCGATTTTTTAGCTGATAGAAAACCTTTTTCAGACCAGGCAGAAATACTTTTTGAATATAAGCAACAAAAGAAAATCAACATTTTTGTTTCAGCCATTTCTTTCAATAATTTATACTATATAATCAATAAAATCGGCGGTCATGTAAAGGCCATTAAACTTTTAACTGAATTGGCTGATTTGGTAAACATTATTCCACTTGATCATTTAATAATTCAAAATTCATTAAAAAGTAATTTTTCTGATTTCGAAGATGCTATTCAATATAATTCAGCATTAAATGTTAAAATTATTGAGGGAATTATTACTAGGAATCATAAGGATTTCAAACATTCTGAATTGTCAATTCTAAGTCCAGAACTAGCTATAAAACTGACGGATGAAGAATAATGCTTGCAAGTAATCGAGGTACTGTCATTACAAGGATAGTTTTTTTGTATATAAACAGTCTTACCCACTACCGTTCACTAGAACTATGAAGAAAAGATTAAATTAGTATGCTTATTTATCATTTCTATATTTCAAATTGCTTCACCAATATCTTTGTTATTCATCAAATTTTTGAATAAAACTATATCAATTACAGTATGTGCTACAATTACCGCAATCAGTCCGGCAATTTCATATAGAAAACCAATTCCTACCATTATCAAAATCATTACTAACCCATAAATGCTTATTCTCCAATTCCATGGATTTACATATCCGTGCAATACAACAAAAACAATGGCGGTAAGCCATATCCCTATGATAGGCTGGAGGGCTGCCCTAAAAAATATTTCCTCTCCAATACCAGCGCAGAGGGAGAGCAGTACGATATTGACATTGTTTAGATGGAAATAAGAAATCTTTCTACTATAAAATTCTTTTTCATTCTTAAAAAACTCTCTGTTGATGATAAAAAGGCAAATAAGGCTGCTGGCCATCCCATAAATAATTCCTATAAGTATCTGCAAGGGAATGGCCCAACCTCTTCTGAGAATTTCAATAAAATCAATCAGCAGGTAATATTCTATTATCAAAAAACCCCCTAAACCAAAAAAAATTAAAGTACATAGTCCAAGGATTATTGTTTTAGTTTTCATTAACAAAATTGCAGCATCTATAATCTTCTACTAACATCAGCATTCCTGTTTTATACATGGTTGGTGGTTCTTAAAGCGTCAATACTCCAAATACCAGCTACACGGGTTGCAATATATAAAATCTTTAATTGATTAAGGAACCAAAAATATGTAAGGAATAATATTTTAAATTGTATTGACATAATTTGTTTGATTTAAATAATATTTTAAACTATTTTATAAAATAGCAACCACCATTCAAGAAAACTGATGCGATCGAACTTTGAAAAAAATGAGATTTTTGAAATGGCTGTACAATTTGTTAATAATACAGACAGGAATATTTTCTTAACAGGTAAAGCCGGTTCGGGAAAAACTACATTTTTGAAATATATAAAGGAGCATAGCCATAAAAAATTGGCAGTAGCAGCACCTACAGGTGTAGCTGCCATTAATGCAGGCGGTGTGACTTTGCACTCACTATTCCAACTTCCATTTGGAAGTTTTCTTCTACGGCATGATTACAGTGAAACTGCTTCTGGCAATTTTTTTACAAAAAGCACCTTGTTCAAACATCTTAAACTGACAAAAGAAAAGCGAAGCCTTCTGGAAGAACTGGACCTTTTAATAATAGATGAAGTTTCTATGGTAAGATCAGACCTGCTCGATGCTGTAGATGCAGTTTTGAAATATGTGAGAAAAAAACCTTATGCACCTTTTGGGGGAGTGCAAATGTTGTTTATTGGCGACCTCTTCCAGCTGCCTCCTGTAGTTAACCAACAGGAATGGCGTGTTTTACAGCAATAATATGAAAGCCCTTTTTTCTTCCATGCAATATCATTGCAACAAGGCCCGCCCTTATATATTGAATTAAAAAAAATCTATCGGCAAAATGATGCTGATTTCATACAGTTACTCAACAACATAAGGAAC
>JALZND010000324.1 GCA_030857845.1 Bacteroidota bacterium
TATCAATGTAGCTTTTGTATGAAGGACCCTCCCTACACCATGTCTGTACAACAGGCATCCGAGGCAGTTTTAGAATTTGAACCATTAATTGTATATCCCTATCACTATCGTGGTGAAGGTGGGAAGTTGAGCAATATTGAAGAATTTAAAGCACTTGTCTCCAAAAATAAGAAAATCGATGTGCGGTTAAGGAATTGGTACTCAGAAAAGTAAGTTAATTTTTCATTTAATAATGTATTACCTCCATCAATAAAATTAAAATCTTAATAAAACTCATTTAATGAATAACAAAATTTTTCTTTGGTCGGTAGTTGTAGCCTTGGGCGGTTTTCTTTTTGGTTTTGATACAGCTGTAATTTCAGGGGCTGAACTCACCATTCAGCAATTTTGGCAGTTAAATGTTTTCGAGCATGGGCTTACAGTTTCTATAGCCTTGATAGGAACTGTAATAGGGGCATTGTTTGGGGGTATCCCTTCAGAAAACCTGGGCAGGAAAAAGACCTTATTTTGGATAGCTATTTTATATTTTGTTTCAGCAATAGGCTCGGCCCTTGCACCTGAATGGTATTCTTTTTTATTTTTTAGGTTCTTGGGAGGGCTTGGTGTTGGTGCTTCATCGGTCGCAGCTCCTTTATATATTGCAGAAATTTCTCCTGCCCATTCACGAGGCAAGCTGGTAGCTTTGTTTCAATTTAATATAGTTTTTGGGATCCTGATTGCTTATCTCTCCAATTACCTGATTGGCGGCAACATGGAAAATGATTGGCGCTGGATGCTGGGAATTGAAACCCTGCCTGCAATAATTTTTACAATTGCCATTTTGTATGTACCTGAAAGCCCCAGATGGCTGATTGTTAAAAAAGGTAAAGTTGATGAAGCACGCCCTACCTTGGCAATTGCCAATCCAAATACAGACGTTAATGAGCTGATTTCTGAAATACAACGCTCTGCGCAAACTGTAAAAGGCACTAAGACTGTACCTTTTTTTTCCAAACAATATAGTTTGCCAATAACCTTGGCTATCCTCTTTGCCTTTTTCAACCAGGTATCTGGTATAAATGCAATTATTTATTATGCTCCAAGGATTTTTGAGTTGGCAGGTTTGGGCAAAAGTTCAGCACTTTTGTCTTCTGCAGGTGTTGGGCTAGTAAACTTTATTTTCACCCTATTGGCCATGTTTTATATTGATAAGTTTGGGCGGCGCACATTAATGTTTATTGGAACTCTCGGTCTTATTGTAAGCCTTGCACTTGTTTCCCATGCATTTTATTCTGGTGACCCGGCCTCCTACCCTGTCCCGGCTTATTTGTTTATTTATATTGCTTTTTTTGCTTTTTCACAAGGTGCCGTTATCTGGGTATTTATTTCAGAAATATTCCCGAACCAGGTGCGGGCATATGGGCAATCATTAGGAAGTTTTACGCATTGGATTATGGCCGCAGTCATAGCCTTTACTTTCCCTTACATTACAGATGCTTTGGGGAGCGGCAATACCTTTCTGATGTTTTCCATTATGATGGTGTTTCAATTCCTATTTGTTTGGTTGATGATGCCTGAGACAAAGGGAACCTCTTTGGAGCAATTGGAGAAAAAGGTAGTAGCAGGGGTTTGATTGCCTAAATCAACTAATTGTTCTCTCCTGAACTTATAAATGTCCATGCACTACTAAATTACCCGGTAAAATTATTTTCCAGGCATGGAAGGCCTTACTTCAATTTTTGATGGCAATGTCCTGGCATTTAGGCGCAATAGATCTACCACCATCTGGCCAATATCATCAGGTTGTATTTTCCAAGCATCTTGTTCGTTTGGTGAATGATCATTAAAATGGGTGGCAACAGAACCTGGCATAATGGTAGAGACCCTGATGCCATATTGACGCAGGTCAAGCATTATAGCCTGTGTAAAACCAACTAATCCGAATTTGCTTGCATTATAAGCAGCCCCCCCGGCAAAAAAATTAGTTCCTGCCAAACTAGCAATGGTTATTAAAAAACCCTTTGATTGCTTCAGCCCTGCAATTGATGCTTTAACAGAATTGAACACGCCTGTCAGGTTGATGTCTATAGTATCCTGCCATTGTTGAACAGAAAGCTCTTCAATATTTCCGAAATGTCCTACACCAGCATTAGCAATTACTACATCAAGAGTTTCCCATTTTTTCATCATCTGCTCCACCGCTTCCTTTTGGGCCTCAAGGTCCCTAACATCAGCTTGAATGCCCAAAGCCGAGCCCTCTTTAATCTTGTTCAACATTGCAGCAGCCTCCTGCACTTCATGTAAGTTTCTTGAAGTAATTGCTACACGCATTCCTGCCTGTACCATGGCTTCAGCTATTCCCAAGCCGATTCCTTTACTTCCTCCAGTAATAAATGATGTTTTATTTTCTAAATTTTGCATGTGTTTTTAACCCTGTATTTTGATAAATGTTTATTTAGTTGGCACGATTGTTATATTATTAATATGTGGGTATAAATATTACTTAAAATATATTACCATAAAATTGAAAATAAATACAATATAACTTTTCCAAGAATAACATCAACCTTTATTGATTATTTTGAGTTTATGTATTTATTTTGGAATATTATTTTTAAGAATAAAATTATGAAGAAACATTTTTTAATATGCATAGCTACATCAGTTATCTTATTGTTCAACTCATGTGCAAAAAACCCTGTTACAGGAAAAAGGGACCTAATGTTGATGTCTACTGATCAAGAAGTTGCCATGGGCAAACAAGCTGATCCGGATATTGTTGCATTTTTTGGTTTGTATCAAGATGAGAAGTTACAAAAATTTATAGACACCAAAGGGCAGGAAATGGCTGCTATTTCACATAGGGCAGGCTTGGAGTATGAATTTAAAATTGTGGACTCCCCTGTAGTCAATGCTTTTGCTGTTCCTGGGGGATATGTGTACTTTACCCGGGGCATCATGGCGCATTTTAATAATGAAGCAGAATTTGCAGGGGTTTTGGGGCATGAGATTGGCCATATCACTGCCCGCCATTCAGCAAAGCAGTACAGTAAATCAATGTTGGCGCAGGTAGGTCTTGTAGTAGGCATGATTGCTTCTCCTACTTTTGCACAATTTGCAGATATTGCACAATCAGGCGTAGGCCTATTATTTTTAAAATTTGGCCGCGATGCTGAGAGGCAGTCAGATAAACTTGGGGTTGAATATTCTACTAAAATTGGATATGACGCACAGGAAATGTCGGGTTTTTTTGAAACCTTGCACAACCTGAGCAATGCCTCCGGAGGTTCTACAGTCCCTGAATTTATGTCTACACATCCTGACCCACAAAACCGGCAGAGGGATGTTGCAAAAGATGCTTTGGCCTGGCAGAAAAAACTAAATTTAAATGATCCAAAAGTAAACCGGAATTCATATTTACAAATGTTGGACGGACTTGTTTATGGTGAAGACCCTAAACAGGGCTTTGTGGAAAACAATATGTTTTATCACCCAGTTTTAAAATTTCAATACCCAGTTCCTGCCAATTGGGCCTTACAGAATACTCCTCAACAAGTACAAATGGCACCGCAAGATGGAAAAGCAATGATGATGTTGACCCTTGCACAAGGGAATTCTTTGGAAGCTGCTGCCCAACAAATCCTTGACAATTATCAGCTTCAATTAGTTGAATCAAAAAAAGAAAATGTAAACGGGCTACAGGCTTTGGCAATGATTGCAGATCAAAAACCATCGCAAGAACAGCAACAACAGCAGCAACAACAACAGCAGCAACAACAAACTATCAGGGTCTTATCTTACCTTATCCAATATGAAGGCAATATCTATAACTTAATGGGGGTATCTACTGTAAATGATTTTAATAATTATACACAAACCTTCCTAAATACTATGACAAATTTTAGGCAATTGACAGATCAGGAAAAATTAACCAGGAAGCCAGATAGGGTTAGGATTAAAACTGCAAAACAGAGAACAACCCTTGCAAATATATTTAGGGAAAACAGGGTAAAAGATAAAGATATGGCAAAATTGGCCATTTTGAATGGAATGACCCTTGAAGAAACTGTGGACCAGGGCACTATGATTAAAGTAATTGAAAAATAAATTTAAAAATAAATGGGAAGTAGGAATGCACTTCTTCCCATTTATTTAATGTATTTCCAATTCCTCCCTTTCCCTTCAGAAACCCACACTATTGCTGTTTCCAACCTTTTTTGCCTGGTATATTCTGTTTTCGCTTCTTTTTTCCACATGATGTATTCTTTTTTATCTGAATAGTTGAACTGGTTGAAGTAATTCAAAGCCATTTCATTTTCACTTAAAGCTTCGAGAAAATAATCAGGGACTTCAAGTTCTTTTCCAGCCCCTTTTGCTGTTCCTTTAGATTTTTTAGCGCCCTGAAGGTTTAATATTGTAGCTTCCTTAAGATAATTCAACAAAATTTCGTCAGAAGGTAAATCAGCCAAGGATTTAATTTTCCCAAACTGGCCCATGGCAGTATCACCAACTTTAACAAATATTTTTTGCCGGTCATTCATTAAAGTTGCATTCCAAAAGGTAATGGCGCTATGATTTTTAAAAGCGGCCATGCTGCATAATAT
>JALZND010000325.1 GCA_030857845.1 Bacteroidota bacterium
ATTGGCTTTTAAGTGATGGTTTAATCGTATTTAAAATCTTTTTTTTACCTTTCTAATTTATAAGAACCTTTTTTCAAAAAAAATGCTTAATGTTTAAAAGTCCAAAGTGACTGCTTTAACATTAAAAACCTACGCATTTTATAAATGATAAAGATCAAATACCTGCTTTTATTATTTCTTTTTATTGGCAATGTTGCTGTGCAAGCACAGGAAATAAATGAAGTGGAATATTTTAAAGAAGATTTTCCTAAAGCTACCTATAACAAAAGGCTTGAAGCTGAAAAACTCTTTGAACAAGGTAAAAGGGACTATGAAAATGGTGATTATGTATCATCCATTGAGTATCTAAAAGAGTCAATCAACCTGATGCCAGATCACGTTATGGCTTATTTTTACCGTGCCGGCGCCAAAGAGCAAACCAATGACATAAAAGGCGCACTTACCGATTATGGAATAGTTGTTCATTTTGACACTGAATTTAATGAAGCCCTTTTTAACAGGGGCATGCTGAGGTATAAAATTGCAGATTTTAGTGGAGCAGTGGAAGATTTTACAAAATTATTAACCCTACCTTCCCAGAATACCCAGACAGTATATTTCAAAGGAAATAGCTATGGCACGGACGGTCCAGGGGCAACCAGCATTATTTCTATGTACTCCAAGGATGCTGATATATATAATTACCTGGGTTTGTCGAAAACAAAGTTGGGCAAAGTCCAGGAAGCCATAAAAGATTTCAATAAAGCTTTGGCAATCAATAATACAGATGCAAATTATTTTGTAAACAGGGGGATGGCTTATTTATCTGATAACCAAACAGCCATGGCTCATGATGATTTTAAAAAAGCCATAGCCCTTGAACCTGACCAAGCTGTAGCAATGTTTAACCTCAGCATGTCGTCAAATTTCAGCAAAAAAGATCAGAAAATTTACGATGAAATTATTGCAAAAAATGAAGCATTCCCTTCAGCATATATAAACAGGGGATTGATCAAATTTAAAGCAGCAAATTATGCAGATGCCGTGGAGGATTATAACAGTGCAATAAAATTAGATCCGTCCAATGCCATAGCCTTTCTAAACAGGGCCTTGGCTTATGAAAAATTGGAAAAATATCAGGAAGCTGTAGAAGACCTGAACAAGGCTCTCAAAATCGACCCTTACTTCCATAAAGCTTATTCCAGCAGGGGCAATGTTTATTTTAAGTTAAAGGATTATGAACGTGCCCTTATGGATTATAATCAGGTTATATTGGCTGAAGAAAACGATGTTTCCCTTTTTTATAACAGGGCATTGGTAAAATACAAGCTCAAGCTCAAAGATGAAGCATGCCAGGATTTGCATCATGCCATCAGCAATGGCTTTATTGCGGCACAAAAAGCTTTGGATGCATATTGCCGGTAAGAATAAGGTTCTTTAAATAAATTTTTTCTAGCTCATATCATTTGCTATATTTGCCGCATAAGGGATGTTAGCTCAGTTGGTTTAGAGCGCCGCCTTGACAGGGCGGAGGTCGTGGGTTCGAATCCCTCACGTCTCACAATAAGACCGCTTGATTTTTTTTCGAGCGGTTTTTTTATTGAAACCTAAGAAGATGATAAATTACAATCCTAAGGAGTGGTTTACTTTTATCTTTCTAAAGCAGATACCTTTAGGAAGCTATTTCCACTTATGGTTGGGGTAAGCATCTACTCCGCCCTGATTGCTTACCTTGAATTAAATTACCTCAACTTGTCTGATAGTCAATACATCAGGAATATAGGAATGATGCATAATGTATTGAGCTTTGTGATATCCCTGCTCCTGGTGTTCAGGACCAATACTGCCTATGAAAGATGGTGGTAGGGGAGAAAAATTTGGGGCGCCCTCACCAATTCTTCCCGCAACCTATCCATGCAGGTCAATGCTTTTGTAATTGATGAAGAGGAGAAAACCTATTTTAGGAAAATGATCCCTAAATGCATATGCCCTCAAAGATATGTTACAGGCAAAAGATGATTTTAATGAACTGGAACCCCATGTTGAAATCAACAAAAAGAGACATGTGCCCAACCAGCTTGCCGCTGCCATGTATGAAAGGTTCAACACTTTGCATAGCTCAAACCGCCTGACCACGGGGCAATTTTTGGCCATAATGGAGGAAGTAAAGGCTTTTACGGATATATGTGGAGCTTGTGAAAGGATAAAGTTCACGCCCATACCTTTTACCTACATCGTATTTATTAAGAAATTTATTTTCTTCTATGTGATGACCCTGCCATTTGGATGGGTATTCAGCTTGGCCTACTTTACAATTCCTGTGGTAGTTTTAATCTTGTATGCGTTGGCCAGCCTCGAAATTATTGCAGAAGAAATTGAAAACCCTTTTGGTGAAGATGCCAATAATTTACCCTTGCAACAGATCTGTGATAATATTGAAAACATGTCAGGGAAATAATATAAAAAAGATTTTGTGCCTTTACTCTGGTCTTAGCGTCATAAATAGCGCACGCGTGTCGCGTGTGCTTCAAATACATATAACTTTGAAAATAATTACTCTGGTCTTATCGTCCCGCTAAGATCCATCATCTATGAGCGTCCCGCTCAATCATAAACATCAATTCAATTTTTAGTTGATATTGAATAAGTCTTGATTTTACTTAAAAATTTTAAACAAGTTAAGTGGGACGCTCTTTCATTGTAAGTCTTAGCGAGACGCTAGGACCAGGGAAAGGACAATTTTACAGGTTCAAGTATATTTTGAAACCTATTTATTTAAATTATATTTAATTCCCACGGATGCTATTTTTCCTGTGTATCTTAAATATCTATAAAAAGAAAAGGATCTATCCTTAGGCTGCAGTCGAAAACTATGTTGATAAGTAAAAGATGCAAAAAGTTGAAAATTCCCTTGTAATTTATAACCACCTCCTATTTCAGCAAGTCCCGCCAAATCAAATTTCGGAGTATTCCGAAAAATTTCTTTGGACATAGCATCAAAATCAGTATGGTAAGGTGAATAGCCTATCATTTTAAATTGAGTATTAAGAAGTATTGATGGTACAATACCAATATTTGCAAATCCATATACCCGGCCCCCAGTATTGAAGCCTGTTTTTAAGGGAAGCGTAATAAAATCATATAAATGTATGGGCAAATATTCATAAGTGATTTTGTTCGAAAAATCAGTTAATATAATCTTATCAGAAAATCCCCTACGCAAATAGGCTAACTCGGCACCCAAAGAAAAATTATTTGGCATCAAATATTCATAAGTAATCCCTCCGGAAAAGCCCTTAATATGATCATTTAGTACAATCTCATTTGTAATTTTTGCCCAATTTAAACCACTTCTTAATCCAATCAGATGACTCTGTCCTTCTGCTTTCAACGCAAAAAGAGCAAAAAATAATACTGCGAAATATTTCATTCAATATTAATTTTAAAACATAAATATAGATTTTTTAAATGTAGTTATGTAAAATGATGTAATAAATTAGAATAAAATATATATAATTCAGCGGCACTACCCCTCCAAGTTCTTACTCTGGACGTCCGCTAAGACCCAACATCTATGAGCGTCCCGCTCAATCATAAAAATCAATTCAATTTTTCTATTTCGTTGATATTGAAGAAGCCTGATTTAGAACAAGTTGAGCGAGACGTTTTTTCATTTTAGGTCTTAGCGAGACGCTAAGACCAGGGAGGTGAAGTTATGTAAATGATGTAATAAATTAGAATAAAATATATATAATTCAGCGGCACTACCCCTCCAAGGTTCTTACTCTGGTCTAGCGTCCGCTAAGACCCAATATATGAGCGTTCCGCTCAACAATGTATCTCTTCAATTTTTTATTTGTATAGTTGATATTGAAGAATATCGCTGTTCGAGATTTGCAATCTCGAACTTATATCGTAGGATTTGTAATCCGTCTTTAAAATAATACATGGTATTTGCATATACAGTTCGAGATCAGAGTATAGAATTCGAAAGAATAGATTGACGCTAAGCAAATTTAGTTGAAGCCGGTTCACAACCTATGATATAGCTTCGGGATTGCAAATCCCAAAGAGCATAAGTAATTTTAATAAATCTTATTCTCAGGATGTTTTACCCCTTTTACCTATTGGCACAAGCTACACATAACGTGCTCTCTGGCAAAAATTTCAGCCTTTGAGGATTAATGGGTTGATTGCACATCCTGCAATTACCAAAATCTGGCTCATCAACCTTTTGGACCTGATTTTCAAGGATTTTGATCTTTTCAATTGAATTTCTATAAACAGAATCTTTTACAGCATTATTGCTGATAGCATCCATTTTATTGGCTTTATCAACTACACATTTTAAAGTAACAGGCTTCATATGATCCTTAAGGATTTCAATATCTTCAAGAAGCTGTTTAATTCTTGCTTCAATAGATTTTATTATTTCCTCACGTTCTGCAGGTTTCATTTAAAATAGGCTGTAAGATTATAAAATGTTTCTTTATCAACAATGCTGAAATATAATGGGTTCAAGGGCATCCTAACCTTGATAGGTTATTTGATCCTGCGATAAACAGAATAGTATAAAGTTATTATTCAATGACCTAAACAACTGC
>JALZND010000326.1 GCA_030857845.1 Bacteroidota bacterium
GCGCGAACCAAATGTTATAAGAATAGCCCCTGCACCGCTATATAATTCATTTGCCGATGTTTATGATTTTTTTCAAATACTGGCAAATAAATAAGTATTTTTGAAAGAAAAACAGAAATAAAGGTCCATGGTCAGCAGCACTGCATCAAAAAAAGAGCATATCATAATTTTAGGAGCGGGCCTAGTAGGTTCATTAATGTCTATATATTTAGCCAATAGAGGATATGCTGTGTCCGTGTTTGAAAAAAGGGGCGATCTAAGGCAGTATAAAGGTGGCGAAGGCAGGTCAATTAATCTTGCATTGAGCAATAGAGGATGGAAGGCACTTCAAGGTGTTGGTATAATGGATGAAATAGAAGCTATTTCTATCTTTATGGAAGGAAGGACCATGCACGATCAAAAAGGCCAATTGAGTTTTTTGCCTTATGGAAAAGAAGGTGAAGGCATATATTCTGTTTCTAGGGAAGCTTTGAATAACGAGTTAACCACATTTTCAGAAAATAAAGGTACCAGGTTTTATTTCAACCAATTATGTACTGAAGTAGACTTGGAAAAAATAGAAATAAAAGTTGAGGAGGTTGCCACCAAAGAGGTTATGGTAGTGAAAGCTGACCTGATAATTGGTGCTGATGGTGCATTTTCAACTTTGAGGAAAGCAATACAGCAATACAGCAATATTTCTTTTTCACAAAATTTTATTGAACATGGTTATAAGGAATTAACCATCCCACCCACTCCCCAAAATGAATTTGCATTAAAAGAAAATGCACTGCATATATGGCCTCGCCGGCAATTTATGTTGATTGCGCTTCCAAACCCAGACAAGACTTTTACCTGCACATTGTTTTTTCCTCTAAAAGGTGAAATTTCATTTGAATCATTGGACACAAACGAAAAGGTTTATCAATTCTTTAAAGAAACTTTCCCCGACGTTATGCCCCTGATGCCGGATTTTTTAAATAATTATTTCAAAAATCCTACATCATCTTTGGTAACCATTAATTGTTTTCCCTGGAGCGTAAAAGGCAAAGCAGTACTTATTGGAGATGCAGCCCATGGAATTTTGCCTTTTTTTGGACAAGGGATGAACAGTGGATTTGAGGATTGCAGGATATTTGATGCTCTTATTGGGGACCATGAAGGGAAATGGGATATAATCCTTGAAGAATTTCAAAATATTAGAAAGCCAAATACAGATGCAATTGGTGAACTAGCCCTACAAAATTTTGTTGAAATGCGTGACCTTGTAGCGGACCCTAAGTTTTTGCTCAGGAAGAAGATTGAAGCCAGGCTTCATCAAATGTTCCCCCTGGAATGGATACCGCTTTATTCCATGGTCACATTTAGTGATATGCCATATTCCTCAGCAAAAGCTTTAGGAGCAATACAGGAAAGCACTATGGACAAAGTAATGGAAATTCCTGATATAGAAGATAACTGGGAAAATTTAGATTATCAGGGCATCATTAATGAATTTGGGCAGCTTAAAAACCAACATGCTGCTTCAATTTTGTCCAAAGCCTAAAATCAATAGGCTTTGGGTTATTCTATTAAAAGGACTTTTGTCAAAAACTCAATAGTATCAGCTTCAGCTGTAGATACGCCTCCTGAAGCTTTGGCAAACAGGAACATGGATTCCAATACAAAAGCTTTAGATTCTTTATTTTCTTCAAAATAATCTTTAAGAGCATTTAAGAATTTAATCTCCCATTTGTCCCTGTTTTTAAGAAGAAATTGAAACTCAGACCTGTAAATCATGGCCAGGTTTTCTTCTTTTTGTAATCCCAGATCATCAGAAGCGAATTCTTTACCTAATTTTGAAGATAATTTTTTTACTTCGGCCCATTCTTCACTGTCTACTATGCCATCGCTTAGCACAACCAAGAGTGCAGGAAACAAATTAACGATCCATAAAAACTGTTCTTTGTTTAGATCTACTTTCCTATGATCTATATATTCCTGATACAAATCATCAATTTTAATTGCTACCATAATAATATTATCCTCTAAATTCAAATTCTATTAATTTTTAAATCCTCTGCAAAGTAAAGCAAACATTCAACTAAATTTTCATATTTTATGTACTTTCCTCACATGGTAATATAACTGACAATAATTTGAAAAAGTAGCTAGATCTACTTAGATATTTTTTCTTTCTTTAATTAATTGTTCCATATAATAATAACATAATGCCTATTATATAACTTCTTCTTTGGTAATTATTTTGAAAAAATTTTGAACCAATTTTGAAGAATTATTAGGCACAAAGCTTTGGTATGAAAAATAAACCTACTTCTGAAATAGCAATAGTTGGTGCGGGTGTTGCTGGCCTGGCCACCTCAATACGGTTGGCTGTTAAGGGATATAAAGTTACAATATTTGAATCAAACCCTTACCCGGGAGGCAAACTTTCTGAGCTTCGGCTCATGGATTTCCGATTTGATGCAGGGCCTTCTTTGTTTACCCTTCCTGAACTGGTGGACGAGCTTTTTATTTTAGCAGGTAAAGATCCAAATGAATGGTTTCAATATCAAAAACTTGCAGTTACTTGTAAGTATTTTTATGAAGATGGAACGGTTATTACCGGACATTCCGATAAAGAAAAATTTGCTGAAGAGGTTTTTTTAAAAACTGGAGAAGCCAAAACCAATATCATCAGCTCCCTTAAAAAAAGTCAATTGCTATATGATTTATTGGCAGACCTTTTTATGAAAAAGTCACTTCACAGCTGGAAAACTTTTATAAATATTAAAGCATTAAAGGCATACCTGAATTTTTATAAACTTGATTTTTTCAGGAACATGAATGCTGCAAACCAACAGCAGTTCCAAAGTAAAAAAATTGTTCAGCTTTTTAACCGGTACGCCACATATAATGGGTCCAACCCATATAAAATACCTGCTACCTTTAATATTATCCCTCATTTGGAGTTCAACCTTGGAGCTTTTTTTCCAGCCGGTGGCATGCATGACATTACACAAAAATTATATGACCTTGCCATGGACCTTGGAGTGGATTTTCAATTCAATAAAAAAGTTTCACAAATAACAGTAGGAAAAAGTGGCGCCACAGGAATAAGGGTAGATGGGGAATCTTTATCTTTTGATAAGATAATAAGCAATATGGATATGGTAAATACCTATAAATATTTGCTTGATGTGAAGTTTGTGCCTAAAAAACTTTTAACGCAACCCAAAAGTAGCTCAGCATTAATATTCTATTGGGGGGTAAAAAAAGAGTTTCAGCAGCTGGACCTTCACAATATTTTCTTCAGTGAGGATTATAAAACTGAATTTGAACATATTTTTCATAAAAAAAAATATTTGCAGTGACCCAACTATCTATTTGAACATCACCTCAAAATACAATAAGAATGATGCGCCAACGGGATGTGAAAATTGGTTTACTATGATAAATGTACCTAATAATACGGGGCAGGACTGGGATAAATTTATTCAAGATGCCCGGGAAAACATTTTGTCAAAATTGTCAAGGATATTAAAAGTTGACGTAAAACCTTTAATTTTATGTGAAGCGATTTTAGATCCACGGACCATAGAATCCAGGACGTCCTCCTCATTGGGGGCTTTATATGGAAACAGCTCCAATAATAAATTTGCTGCATTTTTAAGGCATCCAAATTTTTCGCCCAAAATCAAGAATTTATATTTTTGCGGAGGAAGTGTCCATCCTGGCGGCGGTATACCTTTGTGCCTGCTTTCAGCCAAAATTACATCAAGCCTTATTGATTGAAGCTTTTTTTGTGAAGACTGATCAATAATTTAAAATTTAATTTTAACGCCCTATTAATTTAATACAAGAACTAGGGAACTTCTAGGGGAAGAATAAAAAATGATGTTAATTTACCGATTCTACAAATAAAGTTATTGAATGATTTTAGCTTTTAAAGTTTCCTGTTCATGAGGGTTGTAAAAAAGATATTGAAGGTATTTCTCTTCATTGTTCTTGTACTACTTATTTTCAGTGCTTTCATATTTACTACTATTGACCGAACGCCTTATCAGGAAATGGCTTATTATCAGAAAATGTTGCAGCAGGTGGAGAGCGTGCAAGATAAAAACCTTTCTGTTTCTGGTGATACCATAAAAGTTGGCTGGTCCAAATCAAGTTTAATTCCCTCTCATGATATCCCTCTCGCAGGCTTTGGGAACCGGCGTGGAAAAATAATGGAAGGGATAAGGGATTCTCTTTGGCTTAGGGCTTTTGTGTTTGATAATCAGCTGTCAAAAGCCATATTTGTGACAATGGATTTGCTTATTGTGCCTCCTGAAGTAGAACTTGCACTGAAGCATAGCCTAAAAAATGAAGGTTTTGACCCGGAGCATCTTTATCTTTCATCCACCCATTCCCATAGTAGTATTGGGGCTTGGGGGCCAGGTGTTGCAGGTGAGGCAATAGCGGGTGACTTTGACCCCGAAATCATAAAATTTATTTCAAATGCGGCTTTGGTTGCAATTAAAAATGCAAATGACTCCAGGGAAACAGCAAAGATTGGTTATTCAGCAATTGTTGCACACCCATTTGTAGTAAACCGGCTTGTAGGTGAGGATGGCATTATTG
>JALZND010000327.1 GCA_030857845.1 Bacteroidota bacterium
TATTTGCTCTTGGTGGTTGTAAAGGAGGTCCTGAATTTACTCATATCTCTTATGATGATTACAGAATCGTCAATGATTATCTTTTTGGGGATAAAAAGAGAAACATAAAGGACAGAATGGTGCCATACACGTTATTCACCAAACCTGAACTTGGAAGGATAGGACTATCTGAAAAAGAGGCAAAGAAGCAGAACCTCAATTATAAAATTGCTACCATGCCTATGAACCATGTAGCCAGGGCCATTGTAGCCAATAAAACAAAGGGTTTTTTAAAAGTACTGGTAGAACCCAATTCTGGAAAAATTTTAGGTGCAGCTTGCCTGGCAGAAGAAGGTGGTGAGCTCATGGCTATGTTGCAAATTGCAATGATGGGAAACCTAAATTATACACAGCTTCGAGATGGTATTTTTTCTCATCCTACTTATGCCGAAGCTTTTAATAATTTATTTAACACCCTGAAGGATCCGGATTAATATTTCTGAATTTTGATTTAATAAACAATTTTTGTATTTTAGCATTTGCTTAAATAATTAATTAATTCAATTGTTATTATGGAAAATAACTGCATACGCATACAAGCAGACGCAAAACAAATTAACAGATGCAAGGAAAGGGTTTCTGAACTTCATAATTCATTTGCTACTTTATCGAATGGACTGGAACTGGCAGGCAATAACGTCAGGCTTAAAATTCTTTTTCTTCTTTATGAAGAAAACCGTCTCTGTGTATGTGACCTGAGTGACATTCTTGGAATGAACATTTCGGCCATTTCACAACACCTCAGGAAATTAAAAGACAGGAACCTTATTATATCAAAAAAAGAAGGCCAAATGATCTATTATTCCTTAACAAAAGAATATGAAAATTTATTAAAGCCGTTTTTCAATATTCTTTCTGATAATAAAATCTTTGAAAAAGTATGAAAACAAATAAAAAATTAATAGGGGCAGGTTTGGTAACGGCCATTGTAGCTTCTCTTTGCTGCATTACACCTGTCTTGGCCTTAATTGCAGGAGCAAGTGGTATAGCTTCTACTTTCTCTTGGCTTGAGCCTTTCAGACCAATTTTTATGGTTTTTGCCCTCCTTGTTTTAGGATTAGCCTGGTATCAAAAACTCCAACCGGAAAAAACATCAGGAGACTGTTGTACAATAGAAAAGAAAAAGCCTTTCATACAATCGAAAACTTTTTTACTGATTGTAACCCTCTTTGCTACAATAATGCTTGCATTTCCTTCCTACTCCCATATTTTTTATCCTAATCACCAAAAAGAAGTAGTGATTATTGACAAAGAAAATATTAGAAAAGTGGAATTTTCTATCAGTGGAATGACTTGTGCCGGATGTGAAGCTCATGTTGAAAATGAAGTAAACAAACTAAAAGGAACAGTTTCAATAAAAGCTTCATTTAAAAATGGCAATGCTGTTGTAGCATATGATCAATCAATGGTCAATGTTCAGGAAATTGAAGCGGCTATATCAAAGACAGGCTATACTATAAACGAAATTAAAAAATATTAGAATGGAACATTTTGATTTAATTATAATAGGTGGCGGCTCAGCAGCATTTTCTGCTGCTATTAGGGCCAATGAAATGAAATTAAATACATTGCTTATCAATGGAGGCCTTCCGTTGGGAGGAACTTGTGTAAATGTTGGCTGTTTACCTTCCAAATTTTTAATCCGGGCAGCAGAGCAAATTCATAAAGCTTCCTATTCACCTTTTGAAGGCATCATAGCCAAAGGGGCAACTATTGATTTTACTAAAATAATGCAGCAAAAAAAGAAGCTTGTTGCCGAAATGCAGCAAAAAAAATATCTTGACCTGCTAAACGACTTGGAGTTTATGACAATTATTGAAGGTTTTGCCAGCTTCATTGACAAAAATTCAATTCTGATAAATTATAAAGAATATAAGGCAATAAAGATTATCATTGCAACAGGCTCTTCAACTTTAATACCGGGTATTAAAGGCCTTGAAAATGTACAATACTTTACCAATGACACTTTATTTGACCTGGATGAACTTCCTGAATCGCTCATTATCATAGGTGGGGGTTATATAGGTTTGGAAATAGCACAGGCATATAGCCGTTTCGGTTCAAAAGTGAGCATAATAGAAATGGCTGATCATATTCTTTCAACTGAAACCAAGGACATTTCTGATGAAATCACTCATTATTTGAACAAGGAAGGAATAAAAATCTACACAGGAAATTCTGTAAAGCAGGTAAAACAGGTAAACAACTTGGTGCATGTTGAAATGGATGATCAAAATCTTGTGGCTACTCATTTGGTTCTGGCAACGGGCAGAAAAGCCAATACAGAAAATTTAAATTTAGAAAATGCGGATATAGCATTAAATAATAAAGGTTTTATTGAAGTTAATGAGAAACTTGAAACCAATGTTCCCAATATTTATGCAATTGGAGACGTAAATATATTTCCCCCATTTGTTTATGCGGCAGCTTACGAAGGGGGAATAGCCGTTGCCAATGCATTTGAAGGATCAGAAAAAACAGTGGATTATTCTTCTATGCCTTGGGTTATTTTTACCGATCCTCAGGTAGTTGGTGTTGGAATAGATGAACAGGCAGCACAAGAAGAAAATATACCTTTTGAAATTACTTCAATGCCTCTTTCAGAAGTTCCAAGAAGCGTTGCCGCATTGGATACCCGGGGATTTATTAAATTGATCCGGAATCCTGAAACGGACCTGCTTTTAGGTGCCAGAATCATAGCCCCGGAAGGCAGTGAGCTGGCGATGGAAATTAGCCTTGCCATTAAATACAAAGTTCCTGTTAAAGATATAATCGCTACCCTTCATCCTTACTTGACTCTTTCTGAAGGAATAAAATTAGCAGCAATGTCTTTTACAACCGATTTAAAGAAAATGAGCTGCTGTGCCAGCTAAAAACAAATTATCTGATTCTCCTGGTTTTTATCAAGTTAAAAAGGGCTTCGTCAGTTTCATATTATTGTTTTTATGTAGATGAGACTGAATACCCCGGTTTCTCAATTGCTTTTGCAATTCCTTACTTTCCATTTTTACGGTATCAGCTTCCACCAGCACAATACCATGAACAAGATTTACCATCACACTTTTGATTGCAGAATATCTTTATAAGGCTTTTTATACAATCATAGTGCAGAAAGATCACCTCAAGCCAGATACTTTTAGTTGAACCGTTTCAAATCTTTTATGCATTTGGCACACCATAATCAATCAACTTTTAGTAGCAGTTGAATGATCAAGTAGCTTAAAGGAGGGACCTTGGTGGAAACATCAATCTTGAAAAATCTGGATCGACGAAATTTTTTTAGAAGATCATAAAAGTAAGAATGGGCTAAACCCGAAGTATGACAATCAAGGCAAAGGGTATCCGAAGAAAATTGTCCATCAATGAGCGTCAATGTTCCATGTTAACCTGCGCTTCAACAGCCTAATTTTGTAGTATAAATTTAATTATAACATTTAAAGACTAAGAAAATGGCAAGATTAAAAGCATTAAATCCCGAAGAAGTTACAGGAAAAACTAAAGTGTTATTCGATGGAATTAAAGGAAAATTAGGCGCTGTTCCTAACCTGATGAGGACTATGGGTAATTCGCCTTCAGTACTTGAAGCATATTTAAACTTTAGTGGCGCCTTAAGCAGCAGTAAAATTGGAGGGCAATTAGCAGAGCTTATAGCTTTAACAGTGGCCAAAGTTAACAATTGCCAATATTGCGCTGCTGCACATAGTTATTTAGCTTCAAAAGTTGCCGGTATCGATGATCAAACAATAGAAAAGGCAAGAAATTTAGAATCTATTGAACCTAAAATTGATGCCGCATTAACTTTTGCAAGAGCATTGGTAATTAGGAAAGGAAAAGTAACCAATGAAGAGTTGAACACTATCAAGGAAGCTGGATTTTCTGATGGGGAGATAGCAGAAATAACTGCGCATGTAGCTCTCAATATATTTACAAATTACATTAACCACGTTGCAGATACAGAGGTCGATTTTCCCAAAGTAAATCTTAATGAAACAGTAATAAATGGTTAAGGTGAAATTTTAAAATTGAAAAAGGGCGATTTTTTAGCCTTTTTCTAAAAATCAGATTATGGAAACCTCAATATCAAAAAACATATCAAGAAAAGCCCTTCTTAATTATTTTAATAATGGGATTGATTATAATATCTATTCCATGCAATTTGAAAAAGAAATAATTAAAATTAAAGGCAGCAGCACTACATCTGGAGCCAATTACCTTTTGCTCAATTTTCAGAGGGCAAAGAGAATAGACAAACTTGTTCAGATAGGACATGAGTTAAAGAAAGAAGTTTTTAAAGTTTACCATCCGGTAAATTGGCTTGTTATATCAGAGTTTTGGTGCGGAGATGCTGCCCAAAATTTAGGAATACTTGATAAAGCAGCTTCACTGTCAGCAGGAAAAATTCAGCTGCGTATTGTGATGCGTGATCAGCATGAGGAGCTGATGAACAGCTTTCTCACTAATGGAAGTAAAGCGATCCCTAAATTAATACAGTTTGATAAACATGGAAATATTACCGGAATATGGGGT
>JALZND010000047.1:0-323 GCA_030857845.1 Bacteroidota bacterium
CCTTTCCGATCAGGAATTATTTAACCTAAGGGTCTGTTATGAAATAATCTAGTTAAGATGGATTGATTATATAGTTCCATTCTCCATGGAATTCTTCTCTTATCAAATTTATTTTTTTCATTTCTTCATCAGTTACTTTTATTGCTGTTTGATATATGTTTTCATCTGATTCCGCTTTCACTTTAAGTCCCGTTTTTGTTGTTGTGGAAGCAATCAGGCTTACTATAGCATGTAAACTAACCAAGGGCTTTGCTCTCCAGTTCATAGTGATGAATGAAAATAAACGATGTTCTATTTTATTCCACTTGCTGGTTCCCGGGGGG
>JALZND010000047.1:333-13793 GCA_030857845.1 Bacteroidota bacterium
CCATCAGCATTGATGTATAGTTTACTTGCCTGTGGGTAGTTTGCTTTGCCCATTTTATCCCACCAATTTCTGATTGAGGAAACGGCAAATTCTGCCGTGTCATGACTAATGCCCACACTTACCCAGCCTTCGTTTTGAGCTATATCATATATTCCATAAGGGGCAGCCTTCCCTTTTTCCTTATCGATGAAGTCATATACGTTAACTTGTGGCGACTCTCCCTTGGGTTCCCATTCCTGACCCATATTTTTAAACTCACCTATCAATTCTTTCTTTTTGCAGTCCACTGAAATGACAGGGTTCTCTGATGCGAAATACTCTTTTGATTGGTTGTTAATGAACTCAAATTGAGCATCTCTGTCGATATGTTTGCCCCCTTCTTTGGTCTTTCTGTTTGCCTGAAGACTGTACCCAATGGCTTTCAATGTGTCGCCTATTACCCGATGGCTTACATCAAACCCTTGGGTTTTAAGCTCTTTCTCCAATTGTCTCAAGCTCTTGCTGGTCCACAACAATGGGTTCATGGGGTCCCCCCGGGTATGGGCTGACAAAAGTTGTTCCAGTGCCTGCTTTAAACCTTCCAGTTTTTCCACCTTCTTTTTACGGCCGCCCCCACTTTTTCTTATCCCTTGTTTTTTGTTGGAAACAACTGATTTCCCTTTCTCCAGTTCCCTGATCCCTTGCGAAATAGTAGTCCGGGAAATTCCTGAAGCTGATTTAACAATAGCAAATACCTCCCCTCCCTAAACTTAAAGCCTCCAATGCCGCATATAAACGTTTTGTCTTTTCATCTAAATGAGGAAGTAAAGTCTCGAATTTTTTGGATAAATCCAGGTTGTCTTTCAATATATTATTTGCAACAAGATACAATATTAACGTAAACAACCACCTTATTTTGTTACAAGACCCAAGCTATTGATTCCGCTCCTTTTGGAGCTCACAAAAATCTTAATACAAATGTGCCAAACCTTTTGCCAGATTATTCTGACAGCTTTCCATCTTTTATAGACTTTTTAATACTAGATACACCCGAAGATTATTAACGCCTTACCAAAGTTTCGAGGCTTAAATACCATATATTTAGGGATATTTTTTGATTTAAAATGCATTTTATTTTCACAACCATCCAAAAATATTAAAAACACATGGAGAAGATGGGATGGACATAGTAAACCTGGAGACATTACGGTCTATAGTTGAATATTAGTATGAGGATTTTCCTTTTATGACCATGGGAGATGATTTTGCAGGAAAAATTTCAACCATGCCCCTGAGTGGATTAAAGTACTGTAAATTTTCTTTACCATTAAAAGTAGATTTATATTTCGGATAAAACTTTAGAAAATCCCCAGCTTCATTTTTTCTGCAAATTGAAATAAGTTCATCATTTTTAGCTTCCACATCTACATATGGATAATCAATCGCGCCTGAATCCATGAAAAATTTATGACTCTTTCCTATAAGGTCAGGGCTTTTAAGTTTTAAGGCATCATCAAAAGTCTGCTTTCCCCATTGTGATAAAAAATCCCCATCCCCGCAATTCCAAATACCATGTGCCCCATAACAATATGCATATGCTCCAGACATCATGTTGGCCCAATAGGCGAACAATTGATCTTCAGTAAAAAATTTATTAAGAATTCCTTCATACCATGGCTCCAGATTTATAAATTTTAATTTAGGGTTTTTGTTCAATATAGATAATGGTTCTTGCCAATGCCGGTTTTTAGATTTCTTTGAATGGCTCGTCTGGGTGGTAACCGCTGCCAGCAGGTTAGGGTTGTTAATAGCTTCCAGGCTAGATTCCACATGAGTTGTATGAATAAAAAGAGGAAATTTTGTTTTTTGACTTACATGTTGGGCAACCTGCGACCAAGCGTTCTTTCTTTCTTCCATGGTCTCTGATTTTACCTTTTGAAGAGATGTATCGATTAAATAATCAATTTCTTTTAAAATTTTTGACCCCCTTAATATGTTAAAAGGAAAGTATTCAAGAAATTTCTTTATTTTATTTTTGGTTTTAAAATCTCGAGTGGTTTTATCAGGTAGGAGTGAAGCCGAATTTCCAATCCAAATATTGCTTTCTCCCGTAAGGCAAAAAAGTACATTGTATTTCTCAAACCGGCTGATCAACGCTTCCCACCATTCTTTCATTTTATCAATACCCAACCAATTTATATGATGGCCCCAGGCCCCATAAATTATTACTTTTAAGCCGGTATTGTTTAGCAACTTTACCCTTTTTTCACAATCTTCAAGATATAAAAAATTAAAATTGCCTTCTAAATCCCAGGCAGGACCACTTTCCCCTGAAGCGTTCTTGTTTTTTGGGCCTACTTCCGGAGGAATCCCTACTACTATTTGAACAGCATTGAAACCTTGTTTTGTCCTAATATTTGCATAATCTTTGAGTTGGTCTAAAGATATCCTGGAGGTCATCCCAAACCATAAAGTATCAGCGAGAAATGGCTGAAGCTTGGTGCCCATAGTATTCTTTATTAGTAACTTCTTGCCGTGTTTCCAACCAAGCCATTAATGCGGTGCTTTCAGGAATTTCAACATCGTCAAAATGAATTATTTGTCCTGGTTCAATAGTTCTTTTTACTTGCGCATCTGCCAGCAAACCTATTGGTACGTGTTCAGGCACATCAACTATCCTTAAAGCTTCCCCTCTGCAATCAAAACTTCCAATGCCTTTGACAATAGACTCACCTTTTTTGATTTCTCTTTTGCTTATTGAGCCTACACTTATTGTGGGGATGCTGCCGTTGTTTAAAAGGATTTCATGAAAATTTAATACGTTTTTTATGGTTTTTGGTATTTCAATATGGCAAAGATGAAAAGGTTTGGTAAGCACGAATTTCCCTTTGCTCCCCATTTTTAAATATTTAAGGTAAGGAAGTTGGGCGTTATCATGTTTGGCGACAATAAATACGCCCGGAGGTGCTGTTTTGTCCAGGATAAAGTCGCTAATCGGAGCGCCAAACTGTTCAGCTTTTTCTGCTAATGCCATGGCTCCTATATTTATATCAGAAGATTGTATTTTTAACAAACCCTGTTTGTATATGTCTGACCCCAGGCCATTGGCAACAAGGCATTGCTCAATCTGCACTTTTGTGCCGTCTGTAAAAGATGTGACCTGACTAAGGCTTATGCCATTTACTTTAGACCAATATAACATATCTTCTATGGAAGGATTATGATTTAAAAATCCCTTTATATTGCCATATACAAGTGGTTGAAATCCCATATCCCTGATTTCTTTATCCAATGCAGCTATACTTCCTGGTTGGTCGCCTTCAGCTTCAGTTAAAAAACCACGTTTGCTTAACCATGACCCAGATATTACTTGCGTCTCAGCATCCATTGTAACAACAGGCAATCCATAATCAAATGCTTTTAGGATGACATCTGTATTGTAAACAGGATCACCTGTGGCAACCACTAATAAATCTGATGTTTCAAACAGCCTCTCTGGATCATTAAAAACACAACTTTCATTGACGGGTAAGTTTTTTAAAAGACCTTTCCTACGAGTAAGCATGCCGGAAAGATGAAAGTTTTTAGAATTGTACAATAAATGGGAAAGTCCTGTTGCTATAAAGCCAGTACCTACTATGCCTATTCTGGGAAGCCGTTTTTTAATGATCATAAAAATAGTATTTAATCAATGTATTGTGAATTATGCAATTTTATGGTAAATCAGATTATATCTTTTTAAAGTTGACTTTAAGAAATTAAATTTTTAATATTTTAAGTTTAAGATCAACGACCCGTTCTCATTTTAACCCTTTTTTTTAAGTTCAAGAAATAATCTTTAAACCTTGGATCTAAAGGGTTGTTTTGCATTGCCTCCACAAAACGTTTAAAATAAACGGGCAAATGGCCCATCTTCCCTTCTTCAAATATTTTTGAATTCAAGGCATATTTATAATCGTCCTTTGTAAGGATCTTTGAGAATTCCCAATAAGCACTCCTTATTAATTCCCGATCATTATAGTGCATCATTTGAAGGTTAGATGTCGCTGAATTCCTGTCGCCTTCCCGATCTTTTTTTACCAGTGAAGTATTAAATCCATGTATTTGCGAAACAAGTGAAAACCTCAAAATATACATCCAGTCAATGGGTACTGTGTGAAAATGCTGGCTAAAGTAAAATCCGTTATCTATATGTACCGACCTCCTGAACATCATGCAAGTTTGCTGCACTTTTATTTTTTCCCTAAAATTTAATTTGAGCATCTCAATAGGGTCTTTAGGATATTGAAGCCCTCTTACAAGCATGCCCGGCACTTTTCCATTGATGCGCCCCCCCCTAATATGGTCTGCAATTCCAGAAACAAGGCCTACTTCAGGATTTTCGTCCAGGAATTTCACCTGCATTTCAAGCCTGTAAGGATAATACCAATCGTCTTGTTCCGCAATAGCTAAATAAGGTGCATTGGGATTAGTATAGGAAATAAGTTTGTTCAACGTCCTCCCTAACCCCATATTCTTTTGGTTTTTTATGATCCGGATACGCGGATCATTCAATCCCTTTAAAATTTCCTCAGATCCATCTGAGGTACCATCGATACAAGCAACAAGTTCATAATCAGAATAACTTTGATTTAATAAGCTATCAAGTGTTTTGCTAATTGTCTTTTCCCCATTATATATTGGAAGAATTATAGAGACTTTGGGATGTTTATCCAATTTTTGTAATTAATAATTATAAAAACTAAACCTAAAATTAATATTAATAAAACATAAATCCTTTTTACTGGAATTGTACTTTAAAAGTTTTAGTTGATCAAGAAAATGATGTTGAAATAAAGAAACTTAAAAAGCAAATAATTAAGCCAGTTTATTTTTCTTTATGACCTTGTTAATTTAATCAATGTCGAACCTTTTTTGCAAATGCAGAATATAACTGAATATTCGCACATCAAAAGGATTATTTTTTAGAACATCTAATAACCGTAGCATATAATTATAAATATTCTGTTGTTTCCCTTCTAGAAAATATTCTGTATTAAGTGCATATTTGAGGTCATCTTTCGAAAGTATGTATTTAAATTCCCAATATGAAGACCTTATAAGCTCCCTGCGATATAAAACATTTTATTTTTATTGGTAGTAATTGAAGTCCTGTTTGAATGTCGGTCTACACGTACCAAGATTTTATTTATTCCTTTGATTTCGGAAACTAAACAAAACCTCAGAATTCATATTCGCTGGATTTACCTTGCTTTTTAAATGCTTAAATTATATTATTATTCAAACCTTTAATTATTTAATTTTCCTTAACTGATGCATAATCGAATTATCTAAAGGAGACCATAATGCAGTTCTAATAAAGTCAGTCAATAGATAAAGTATGGAAATGTTATGTAAAATATAAACCATTATCTTGGTGAACGCTTTTCCTAAACATCATGCAGGTTTGAACTACTTTTATTTGCTCCCTAAAATTTAACTTGAGCATTTCAATTGGATCAGTAGGGTAGGAATTTCCTTTTGCAAGTAAGCCAGGGAAATATGTTGAATTTTTGCCGTCATAATGCTCTGCTACACCGGTAACAAGACCAACTTTTGGATGGGTGTCCAGTACATCCATTTGTAAGGCCAACCTCTCAGGTATATAATAATCATCCTGCTCTGCTATTGCAATATATTCTGTTTCGGGTGAACAATGTGAAATCAGCCTGTTCAGGGTCCTTCCTAATCCCAGGTTTTGTTTATTTTTAATGATTTTTATTTTCACATCATTTTGGTCCCTTAATATTTGTTCAGATCCATCGTTTGTTCCATCTATGCAAGCTATCAGTTCGAATTTTTGTACCGTTTGGTTTTGCAAGCTTTTCAAGGTATTTAACAAGGTTTTTTCTCCGTTATAAATGGGTAAAATAATTGAGATCATAGGCATCTTATTTAAGAAGGACGGATGTTTATTTTATAATTTATTAAGGAATATAAATTTTTTTATTCAAATTAAAATGCATTAGGTTTTGTAACATAATAGTTTATCCTCACACGAGGTTCTTTTATTATACCATCACCATATCGCGATTGTATTTATTGCGATAATCTATGGGAGTGAGGCCAGTAAACTTTTTAAAAGTTTCCCGGAAGGCTTTTGTATCAGAATATCCCACATCATACATAACTTCATTGATATTTTTTCTATTGGTTTCAAAGTTTTTCTTTGCAGCTTCAATCTTGACCCTTTGAATGTATTCTACTAAGGTATTGGAAGTGGCTTTTTTAAATCTTCTTTCAAGGTTTCTTCTTCCCATTGCAAACATGGACGCTAATTCATCAACTGCAATCTTGTTCTGGTAATTTGATTCAATAAATTCCTGCGCTTTTTTAACCGGTTCGTCTTCGTGTTCTTTTTGTCCTTCAAAAATATGGAAAGGCGATTGCGACCGACGGTCAATATCAATCTGGAATGCCTTGGACATAAATACAGAGACGTCCCTTCCAGCATATTTTTCAATGAGGTACAATATAAGGTTGAGGTAGGAAAATGCCCCTCCACTGGAATAAATACCTTGTTCATCTGTAATGATCTTATCTTCGACAAGGGTTATCTCTGGGAACATCTTTTTAAAATTTTTGGAAGCCAACCAATGTGTAGCACATTTTTTTCCATCAATCAAGCCTGTAGATGCCAATAAAAAAGCACCTAAACACAAGCTTGCTACTTCAGACCCATCCTTATGTTTTTGGATGATCCAGGGTAAAAAATCTTTATTTTCTTCCAGGATTTTTACCATGTCACCGTCTAGGGCAGGTATGATTATAAGGTCTGTGCTTGAAACATCTTTGGCCAAAGCATCTGCATAAACAGTGTATTTGCCACCACAAACAAGCGTTTCTTTTGAGAGGCCAATTAATTGTACATTGCATAAAGCTGGTTTTCCCTGGCTTAACATGAATTTGTTTGCTTCAGTAAAGACTTGTCTTGGACCCTCAATGCTGCTTAAAAGAGCCCCTTTAGGAACGAGAATGGAAATATGTTTCATTATCGATTATGTTTTGAAATTCCGCCAGTATTACATAATTGGCTTATGTGATACTCTCAAAAAAATATTGCTAAGATTCATTTACAATTTTAAAATGATTTTGCCCTAAATGATAAAAATATCAAGAAGAATCGTTCATTAACAACTTTTAAATTTAATAAATTATCTTACACTATTACTACACCTTCATTAAGGAAATTTTTAATAGAAAAGTAACCCTCCTTTATATAATTATAATAAATATTTATAATTTTTCTTTATTTAATTTAAATTATTTTTGGTTTTCAAGTTTTAGGTAATTAATAACAGCTTTTATTTCACCATAGCTGAACTCATTACCCAATTCATTTTTTATAGGCCCTAAAGCAGAATCGCCGTTGTTTATTACAGCCTGTTTTATTATAGGTATTTTTTCTTTGATTACAAGTTCCTCTACACGAACTTGCTTATCCAGGATAAAATGTGCCAAATGGCCTTCAATTGTTTGTGGCGTAAAGTCCCTAATAGAAGCAATTTCCATTATGCTAAGGCCTTCTTTGAACATTTTGAGGCTCTCTAGTTTAGTGTCGTTGGTATGGGAGGGATTATTTAAGCGGCTTGAGCTTGATTTGCTGCTTGTCTTATTTATTTTAAGGTGAATCTTTGAGCTGAGATCGTGTGTTTTACAGTAGTTTTGAATGTAAACAAGGAATGAATGTCCATATTTGGCAATTTTGATGTCACCCATTCCAGAGATTTTTTTTAGCTCTAAATTATTTTGTGGAAGGAAAGTGGCAAGTTCTAAAAGTGTAGCATCTGAAAAAATTATGTAAGCGGGAACATTTTCTTTTTGTGCTATATCGTACCTTATGCTTTTCAACTGAGCCAACAACTCTTGTTCATGAGGAAGGGATTCCTGTGCAATCGTTTCTGTTATTTTATTTTTCCTTAATTCAATGGCCGCTTTTCCTTTTAAAACCTCCCAGCTTTTCGCTGTAAGTTTTAGTACTGGAAATTTTCCTTCCATGGTTAAATAACCGTCGTCAATGAAATCGCGTAGGTAAACCTGCCAGTCTTGCTTGCTGATATCATTGCCAGCACCATAAGTTTTTAGCAGTTTATGATGCGCCCTTATGGAAGCAGCATTTGATCCCCTTAAAAAATCAATTACATAATTGGCACCAAAAGATTCATTGAGCCTGGCAACTGCAGAAAAAGCTTTTTGAGCAACGATAGTTCCATCAAAAGTTTCAAATTTTGTCAGGCATACATCACAGGAGTTACAATTGCCTGGATGCTCCTCTCCAAAATATTGAAGCAGGTACTTTCTTCTGCAGGTGCGGGTTTGGCAAAACTCCACCATTTTGTCCAATTTCCCCAGCAAGATGTCAGTCTGTTTTTGATTGTTTTCGATCTCTGCGAAACTTTTTAATTTAAGCACATCCCCGTAACTGTAAAACAACAAAGCATCACTCTTTAAGCCATCTCTTCCAGCCCGGCCTGTTTCCTGGTAGTACCCTTCAATATTTTTTGGAAGGTCTATATGGACTACAAAACGGACATTTGATTTGTCTATTCCCATGCCAAAGGCAATGGTGGCGACCATTATTTTAATTTTGTCTTTTATGAAAAGGTCTTGGTGTTTTTCACGGGCTGATTTCTCAAGCCCTGCATGGTAGGGCTTTACCGAATATCCTTCCTTTTCCAGGTCGCTTGAAAGACTCATGGCGGATTTTCTGGATAGTACGTATATGATGCCCGAATCTTCTTTTCTTTGCTCGAGGTACTTTAATAATTTTTGAAAACTATTGGTTTTAGACTCTATAAAATAATGGATGTTTGGCCTGTTGAAGCTCGAAATAAAAACTTTTGGCTTGTTCAATTCCAATTTATGAAGTATGTCCTTTCTGGTTTGGTGGTCGGCAGTTGCTGTGAGTGCAATAACCGGTACAGTAGGAAAGCAATTTTTAAGCTGGGAGAGCAAAAGATACTCGGGGCGGAAGTCATGCCCCCATTGTGAAATGCAATGTGCTTCGTCTATAGCAAATAAGGATAGTTTTAGTTTCTTTAAAAAATCCAGGAAATTAGTTCCTCCAAAAAGCCGCTCAGGCGCCAGGTAAAGTATTTTTATTTTTTCAGCCAGGAGATTATTTGTAATGCTGTTTTGTTCCTGGGAACTTAAAGAAGAATTTAGGTATTCGGCAGCAATTCCTGAAATCCTTAATGCATCTACCTGATCTTTCATAAGTGCTATCAAGGGGCTGATAACAACGGCAAGGCCTTCAGAAAGTATTGCCGGGATTTGAAAACATAAAGACTTCCCGCCACCGGTTGGCATTAATACAAAAGCATCTCTTTTTTGCAGTACAGTATCAATGATCTGTTTTTGTTCAAGCCTGAAATCACTGTACCCGAAATGGCTTTTAAGGATGTGCAGGGGAGAAGCTTCTGAGTTCATGATTCAGTGTTAAGAAGAAGGAAAATTTATTATGTAAATCATTGGAGATTACTGGTGCCTAAAAATATTCTCTTCAACGATATTATAAATATGAATATATTATAAAGTAGGATATTTAATCTTCGCCTTTAATTCCTTTTAAATATAAGTTAAACTCTAGTGCACTTGCTTCTTTAAAATCATCTATTTTAAGGTCTTCATATATATCCTCGTCATATTTTAGTTTAGTTTTCTCAACTTTGCCATCAGGATGAATTATTAATTCCAGGCCCTGGAATGTTTCCGGGTTTACTTGCACTAAAATTTTATGTTTGTCAATTTCTTTTTTATAGTATGAATGGACAATGTTTTTTTTCAACACCATAACATCAGGGTTTTGATTAAAAAAAATCCCTGATTACAGGGATTAAGGGACTAAAGATAGCAAATTAAAATCTTTCATCAAGGTCCTCTTCTTCAAAACTATCCTCATCTTCTATGTCAAAATCATCAGTATCATCAAGGTCAATATCTGAGAGGGCGTCATCAAGTAAAGGGTCATCGTCTAAATCAAAGACATCTGCATCAAAATCATCACCTTCTAGCATGTCTAAGTCATCTGTGTCATCAAGATCATCAGTGTCATCAAGATCATCTGTATCATCAAGGTTCTTAAAGTTGTCAGAATCGTCAAATTCATCAGGGTCAAAATTTGCCATAGGAGTAAAGAGTTAGTGGAGTTTAAAAATTGAGGTGGTTGATTCTAAATGTTAAAAAAAAATATTGAAGAATTTAATAAAAAGTTTTATAAAGTTTTAATTTTATTAAAATTAAAATCATTAAAATTAAAATCATTAAAATTAATTCACTATACCCAATATTTATATTAAAGGTTACCAAACGATTAAATTTTTTTTAATGATTTTTGTAAAATTTATATAAAAAATATTTCAAATAATTTTAGTGAATAATCTTATTAAATTGTGTTTTTAATCGTAAAAGAAACTATTTTTTTAAAATATACAAATAATGCAATAAGTTAATATAGCTTTTTTTGATCCAATCAAAATATTTTATATAATATATAACCTACTGCATCTACATTTACGTTTACTTTATAAAATATTACAAAATTCCTAAAAACTTACATGGTTACCATTTGGCTTACTTGTGTATAAATGTCAAAAGAAGGAAACAACAATCCTTTAGAAATATAGCAAACAATATAATTTTATAATACCCTCAATCACATTAAATTTTTTATAATATGGGACAGATAGGAAAATTATCAATAGAAGAAGGTTTTGAGTTCGGTTTTATGCGTATTTCAGAAGCTTCTACTCCTGAAGCAGCTGATGTGCAAAGTAGGGCAGATGTAATTCAAGATGTAATAGATAGAATGGTTGCCAGAAATTTTTCTAAAGAATATTTGGAAGACCTTGCTAAGCTCAACAGGAAGTACCCTGTAGAATATAGACTTGTCAATGGCGTAAGGATATATTAATCTTTAATTTAATTTCTATGAATCAAATGATTCTGATTTGATTTTTTATCTCCGTATAAAATGAAAAATATATTTTAAAAACCGGTTAAAACTTTTGCCATTTTCAAACAAAAATGGTAATTTTATTACTCTCTTTTTTATTATATTTGTATATGAGAAAACGAATTCTACTTATAGATGACGATGTGGTAGGTTGCTACCTGATTTCATCTATGATAAAAGAAATAAATGCTGATTCAGAAATCATTGTGGCCAATGATGGAAATGAAGCATTGAATATTTTATTGGATTCGCAAGATCTGTTAAAGATTAACAACCAGAACAACCTCCCGGAATTGATCTTCCTTGACATCCATATGCCCGGAATGGATGGAATTGAATTTTTAGATGTTATTTTTAAGCTTGAAATAGTAAAAAACAACAATATCCCTATTTATCTTCTTACCTCTTCCGATTATCACAAAGATTTTGAAAAAGCAAGTCATTATAAAATAGAAGGTTATATAGCCAAACCTATTTCCAACGAATTGCTTGAATCTATCATTACAAAATATGAAAATGTTTAGGCTTTTATAGCCTTAGTAGTTCATTAAAGCTTTTTAATTTTCATCCATTATTGCCATCCCGCAGATATTCTTTTTCAGCCTATGGTAAAATGGTGCTTTTAATTTGAAGAGAGTTGAGCAGAAATATCCCTTTCTATTATTTTACAGCTCTTATAATCCAATAATTAATAACAGAAGTTTCGCACAAAGCTTTAAATAAAATAGAGCGTACATAAACTAGCTATTAAGTAAATAGAGATATATTTAATGTTTCCATATGTGACCCCTAAAAGGGTCAAATATTATTAGCCCTGGGTTTCAACCCAGGATTAATAATATAAAGGTTGGAATTTTGGCGGTTTTTTTGCCCTTTAAAGCAAAAAAAGTGACAAAACATCATCTGCGAAACATTAGTTAATAACATAAGAAAGAATAGAGCTCCCTTAACTTTTTATTTTGAACTTGAATTAATGTTTATGCATTGAAGCACTAATAATTAATTAGAAGAACCTGATATCGTCAATCAGGAAGCTTTATTAATTGCCTCCAATCTTTGAATAAGAGGAGGGTGTGAATAATGAAAAATTACGTACCATTTATGGGGAAAGAAATTGCTAAGGTTATTCACTGATAATTTTTTTAATGCCTCCTGTAAAGCCCCACCATTATATGTGGCAGTTGCATAAGCGTCTGCTTCAAACTCATTTTTCCTGCTGATCCAATTCATCATCACCCCAATCACCTTTGAAATCGGAGCATAGAGCATTCCAAAAACAAGGATGTTTAAATGAATGGACAACTGATTGCCTCCTAAAGCCGAAGAAAGTGCAGGGTTGAAAATCATTAATGATAATAAATACAACATTATGCCAATGTTCAGGATGGAAAGGATATATGACCCAAGAATATGCTTTTTCTTAAAATGACCAACTTCATGTGCCAATATAGCCACCAATTCTTCTTCAGAATGGTTGTTGATCAAAGTATCATAAAGAACAATTTTCTTCTTCTTTCCAACGCCAGAAAAAAAGGCATTTGATTTATTTGACCTTTTTGATCCGTCTATAACAAAAACATTTTGAAGTGGGAAACTGACAGAACTGCTGTAAGATTTAATTTTTTCTTTTAAGCTTCCCTCATTCAATGGAGTCAATTTATTGAAAAGGGGAACGATAAGGGAAGCATAAAACATATTAAGTAACAGCATGAAAATAGTAATTACAATCAAAAAATATATCCAGAATGATTGTCCTAAAGTCATCACGAGCCATAGGAAGATAAAACCGATGGCGCCACCAAATATTATTGCCAGCAAATACCCTTTGATTTTATCTGCAACAAATGTGCGGGTGCTGGTTTTATTGAATCCGAACTTTTCCTCAATAACAAAAAGGGAATACAGCTGGAAAGGTATTGTAAGGATGTCGGAAATCAAATAAATAAAACCAAAATAAGCTAAGGATAGCAATATTTCATGGGAAATAAGTTGGCGCATCCATTCGTCAATTGCACCAAATGTGCCGGAAATCAATAATATAAATGTCACTATAAAGCTTAGCGTGCTGGTAAACAATCCAAACCGTGTCACCTCTTTATTATATGCAATAGATTTATTATAAGTATCGGGCTCAATTAAATTTTGCAAGGGTTCAGGCAGAATGGGTTTTTGCGAATTAAGGTTTAAATATTCCAAAAACAGGTCTAGGAGGAATTCTAAAGAAATTATAACCAGGATGATGTAAAGGATTTCCATAAAACTGTTAATGTTGTATTAACCTTAAAATTTGATATTTAAATATATTGAAGGCACCAATCTAATTCATTGAACACATCAAAAATTTAATTGAATGTAACCATTGCCTTTTTAAAACAGGTTATTTTTAAATTTAAAATTTAGGGCAGGGTATTTTTCTTACGTGTTTTGGAGGGATTCGCGGGTCACGCAAAGAAAACTCATAGGACAAGGAAATTTCGTGTGCACCACC